>JAFRFO010000051.1 GCA_017434295.1 Clostridia bacterium | reverse complement strand
TTCCACTAGAATAAGCACTTTTAACCATTCCAGGTCCACCTGTTGCTAAAATTGTATCAGAACTTTGCATTAATGTTGTTGTCATTTCTAATGATGGAACATCAATCCATCCGATTATTCCTTCTGGTGCTCCAGCTTTTAAAGCTGCTTCATATACTATTTTTGCAGCTTCAATTGTTGATTTTTTTGCTCTTGGATGTGGACTAATTATTATACCATTTCTTGTTTTTAAGCATATTAATGTTTTAAATATTGCTGTTGATGTAGGGTTTGTTGTTGGAATTACTGCTGCAATTAATCCAATTGGTTCTGCAATTTTTCTTATTCCATAAGATTTATTTTCTTCTATTACTCCACATGTTTTTTCATTTTTATATTTATTATAAATATACTCTGCAGCATAATTATTTTTTATTACTTTATCTTCTACTACTCCCATTCCTGTTTCTTCTACTGCCATTTTAGCAAGTGGAATTCTTGCTTTGTTTGCAGCTAGTGCTGCTGCTAAAAATATTTTGTCTACTTCTTCTTGCGTATATTTTGCAAATTTTGCTTGTGCTTCCTTTACCTCTTTTATCTTTTCCTCCAAGCTTTCTAAGCTATCTACTATTTTGCTTTCCATATAAGTTCACTCCTTTAAGATTATTGCCAAAAGAGATGTCAATTGGTTTTGTCAATTGGTTCCGGGTTTACTTTGACATTTCATTGGCAATTTATTTATATTATGTACTAAAATAGAAAAATTTAACAGTTTTTTCTATTTTACTTTTTAAAATATCACTGTTAGTAAAAAAAATCAAGTTATAAATGAAACTGTCTTGCTAATTCTGTTTTCATATCTTTAAAATGGAATATTAAAGATATTATCAAGTTAAACAATGAAAGACAACTAGCAAAAATACTAAAAGACTTATCATTTACCATGTTTTCATAAACTAAAAATATTGGTATTAAACTTAATAATACTATTAACACTTGAAAAAAAGCATATCTGGCATAATTTCTAAATCTTGCAATTGATAGTATTAGCATTGTTATGTTTGTTACTATTACTATTAATGGAATCGCAAAATTTATTGACCAAGCCTGAAATCCCATACGTATATCAAAATATACACACAATGCAGAAATTGCTAACATTTGTATGAACAAATGACTTGCAATATTTACATTTCTTCTTAATAAATATAATACTGTTATCCAAATATATACAATTCCAGCATTACAATAACCTGCCCATCTGATACCTGGTGTAGCAATTCTATTTATTAAAACTAATAATAATCCAAATATATATGATATTAATATTGCTACTCTTATTATAAAATCAGTTTTCTTTGCATTAATTTTTTGTGGATATAACATCTAAAACACCATTACTTTCTATTTTTACTTCTATTCCCTTTGATGTCAAAAACTCATGAAATCTTTTTTCTATACTACTATCATTTAAAATTGATGTAAAAGTAAATACCATTTTGTTTTCATAAGTTACTGCAGAACACTTTATTTTTTCAACTGGTTCTGGAGCAATTAACATTAAAAAATAATCTATATATGGCTTATATTTACCAATTATTCCCATTCTTCCTACATTTGAAAATGTAATTGTTGTATATCTTCTTATTTCTAGATACCCAAGTCTTACAATTGCTTTTTTTAAAGGAAGTGGTACAATTTTTATAAAAGGATTGTTTCCAAGTCTTACATTTGCTGACATTGTTTTTATTATTTCTTCTTCAGTTAATCGCTTTTTAAAATCATCTTTTACAAATTGAAGAATTTTATCAAAAGTATTTAAATTATCTTTTTTCATTTCAGCTTCTAAAGTTATATATGAAAAGAAATTAGACATAGTTTTTGAATTTGGAAAATATTTTTTCAAATTAACTGGTATACAAAGCTTTATAGGTTTTTTACCATTATTTTTTAAATAGTTTTCTACATAAATTGAATATATTAAAACTGCTGATAAATATTGAGTTACAGTACTATCATGCTCTTTGCAAATTTGCTTTAGCTTGTCTGCATCAATTATCTCATGTATTGCAGAAACGGCTCCAAGTTTTATTCTATCACCTTTTAATATATATGCTTTTTTTGATGAAGCATTTGATTTTGCATTTTTATCATAATTAGTTATATAACTATCTTCTGTATTATATTCTACTTTTTTTACACTTCTTAATTCTTCCGCAAATTCTTTTGGATGGCACAATTCTATGTAAGTATAAACTATTTCCTTAAAAAATTCATTGCCATTGTTTCCATCTGTTAATGAGTGAAAAATATCAATATTTATTTTTTTATCAAAATATGTTACTTTAAACAAATAGTTTTTGTTTCTTCTATAATCTATATATTTGCAGGGGTAATCCTCTTCTTTATGAATAATTGGATCTTTAGGATTGTGCTCAAAATAATTCCAAAAAATTCCTGACCTCATTTTTACTTTAAATGATTGATATTTTTCTAATGCTAGTATTACTGCCTTTTTTAGAATGTCTGGATTTATTTGTTCTTTTAGTACACAAGAGAATCTAAAGACTGTACTATATTTTTTACCTGCTGATATTGGAAATATTTTTGCTGAATTATCTAGCCTTCTCCAATATAATCTATTTTCCTTTTTCATCTTTTTATACCTTTCTTTATATTTTATTTAATTATCTCTATTACAAGATTAATTAATCATGTTCTACTAATTTACTTATTTGCTTTATCAATTATTAATATACTTATTCAAGGTTATTCTATCATTAAAAATTAAAAATGAAAATAGATTTTTTGAAAAATAATTTTTTAATATAAAAAGAGTAATATAATAATTGTATTTACCAAACTATTATATTACTCTTTATATTATTTTTTATCCTTTACTTTTAAGCCATCTATTAACCCTAGTTGATATGCTAAGTGTACGTCGTTTTGTTTTTCATTATCTACATATAGTTCTTTTGCTTTTTTTATTTTATCTTCAATGAATTTTTCATCTAAGCTTAAAGAAAAGAAATCAATTTCTACTTCTTTGTCCTCAATTAGTTTTAAATATATTTCTTTTCTTTTTTGTATGTCTTTTTTTACTTCCTCCATATTATTAAACTTTTCTATTACTTCTAAAACGTCAATAAATTGAGCCAACATAAAAAGCTCTGTATCTTTTATTTTTTCTTCTATATCATTTGTCATTTTAAATTACATCCCTTTCTTTTAAGGCATAAAAATTTGATTTAAAATATTGTTTTTACATTTTTTTCAAACTTGTATACCTATACATATTTTTTTGAAAATTTTTATACTAGAACATTAAATAAATAGAGTCTAAAACTTAAGATAATTAGCCTATTTTATTATTAACCATATTTTAAAATATTATGAATTAATTATTGATAAAAAACATTGAAAATAATTTTCAGCTTTTATTTAATCATTTTTTATTATTTTTGTCAAGCTTTACTTATAAGTTAATTATTTTTTTATAAATATTGTTTCTTTGCTTGACAAAACAGCTTATTTTTTGCCATATTTAGAATGATTATTCTTAAATTTATCGTTTGTTATTTATAATTTTTTCTAGTGTGTATTAATTATACACATAATAACATAAAAAATAATATAAAATCAATATATATATTAATTTTTATGCTCACATTAATAATATTTATAAAAAAATATATAATAATATGCGTTTTAAAAAGAAAGGATTGGTTTTTTAAATGAAGAAATTTAATGATAATAGAAACGTAATTGGAAATCTAGTAAAAAAACATAGAGAAGAAAAGAAATATACTAAAACTCAACTTTCTCATAAATTAGAATTACTTGGAATTGAGTTAGATAGATTTGAATTATATAAATTAGAAAATGGATTATCTAGTGTAAAAGATTTTGAATTAATTGGTTTGTGTATTGTTTTAGATATTGATTTTGAAGAATTGAAAAAACTTGTTTCTTAGAAAAAATTGCCAATGGTACCAGGTTTTATTGGCAATAATTCTCAAACTATTGCTCCAAGTATTATTCAAAAAATTATTGCCAATGAAATCCGGTACCATTGGCAATTTTTATTAATCTCATTTTTATTCTTTTATATTCTTTCTTCTTAATTGGCCACATGCTGCTTCTATATCAGAGCCTAGCTCTCTCCTAATTGTTGCAACAATTCCATGATCATTTAAATAATCTCTAAATCTCATTATATTTTCATTTGTACTCTTATCAAATTTTCCATTTTCTATTTTATTTATTGGAATTAAATTAACATGGCAATTCATACCTCTTAAAAGTTTTACTAGTCTTTCTGCATCCTCTAAATTATCGTTATTATCTTTTGCTAATGCATATTCAAAAGACACTCTTCTATTTGTAACTTGTATGTAATCCTTACATGCTTTTATTAGTTGTTCAATATTATATAATTTATTTACTGGCATCATACTACTACGTTTTTCGTCTGTTGTTGCATGAAGTGAAATTGAAAGTGTACATTGAATATTTTCTTCTGCTAATTTGTAAATCATTGGAACCAAGCCACTTGTAGATACACTAATATGTCTTGCCCCTATATTTAGCCCCTTTGGATTATTTAAAATTCTAATTGCTTTTATTACATTTTCGTAGTTATCTAATGGCTCCCCTATGCCCATAAATACTATATTTGACACCTTTACTCCTGTATCTTGTTCTATTTTTATTATTTGTTCAACTATTTCCCCTGCGTTTAAGCTTCTTATAAATTTTATTCCAGTTGAAGCACAGAACTTGCAACCCATTTTGCACCCAATTTGAGTCGATACGCAAACACTATAGCCATGATGATAACTCATTAATACTGTTTCTATTGCATTGTCGTCTAAAACATCAAATAAATATTTTATTGTTCCATCTTTAGATTCTAACTTCTTTAATATATTGAAATTACAAATTGAATAGTTTTGTTTTAGCTTTTCTCTTAATTCTAAAGATAGGTTTAGCATTTCATCAAAACTTGTTACTTTATCTTGATATAACCATTTAAATATTTGCTCTGCTCTAAATGATTTTTCCCCCATGGTTTTTAATTCTTCTTTTAAGTCTTCTAAATCATAATCTTTTATATTTTTCATTTATTTTTCCTCTTTTTTATTATTTAATGCACAAACTATTTATAAGCTAAAATTTGTTAGTACATTGTATTATAATTTTAATAATATTCTAATTAATTAATATATTAATCAAATCTTTATATCCTCTTTTAGCAAGCTCATCATCATTGTCAATTATCCAAATATGATCAGCATTTTCATATTCTTTTATTTCTATATCTACTCCAACCTGTCTTGCTTTTTCTTGTAATGAATAACAGTCAGGTGACAACATATCTTTATTTCCAATAAAAATTGTTACATTTTTAAGATTATTTACTTTTCCTTTTACAGGGCTAACTAAATATTCTTCTTCTGCATCCATTCCTCTTGAATAAGCCATTCCTGCAATAAACAAGGCATTTTTATTAAGTTTTCTATCATCTACTTTGTCAATTTTAGGATTTGACATACTTATATCTAACCAAGGTGAGATTAATATTGTTTTAGCAGGTTGTTTTATATCATTTATTGATATTTTTTCTATTAACCCCAAAGCCATTCCTCCACCTGCTGAATCTCCGATTACAATTACATTTTCTGCACCATACTCAGTTATTACTTTTTTATATAATGGTTCTATCATATTAAATACATTTTCGTAAGTTGCTTTAGGTGTTAATGGATAATCTGGTGCAATAACTGTCATATTTGTATCATTAGCTAGATTAGCTAAGAATTTCCAGTGATTGTCCGTCATCTCAGCTGTATATGATCCTCCATGAAAATATAAAATTACTTTATTACTCAAATTTTGTAATTGTTGAGAATTATTTGGTTGTATGCTTTCTTCTTGAAAATTATCTTCTTGAAAATTGTTTGATAATTCATTTTTGTTTTGTAGTTGTTTGTTTTTTGGAGTAAGCTTAAATACTCTTCTCCCCATAAAGTGTTCTGTTTTAGTTTCTACAATATTACTTATGTTATTTGGAATATTACTTTCTCTATCTATTATTAAATAATATCCTGTAACAGATGCTAATACTATAGTTATTATTATTACTATTCTTATTATTACTTTTTTTACCATTTCTTCTCTCCTTAAAATTGCTAACTGAATTCCGCCCCAAAGGTATTTTATTTACGAAACAGTAGCAACTTTTTTATACCATAATATTTTATCATATTTTAGCAAAAAAAGAAATAGTTTAAGCTATTTTTTACCAAGTAACATAAAAGGCACAGAGTGATTAGCTCTGCACCTTTTATATTAGCTTTCCATTTTTTTGATAATGTCCGTTGTCGAAGCATTTGTACCTCTTATTTTCATTACACCTGTAATACCATACTTTTCGAATACCTTGTCTCTAGCACTCTGAAGCGTATCATTATTTTCATAATAGAGAATATCGGGCTTTAAGGCTTTGAACAAAGGCTGAAAAATACGAAGCCATTCCAGTTGTTTTTCATTTTCAGCAGGTACTTCCAACACCAAATCCTCATTGTAATCCACTATAATCGAGTAATCAACACCTTTAATGTTGTCTACAATGGCAACTCTGTGTTTTTCATCGATTACAGGTCTTTTAGGATTTTTAAGGCTAGCACATTTGTTGCTTTTAACTACTACTACCAAAATTTCTCCTTGGTTTTTTGCTCCTTGCAAATACTGCAAGTGGTCGTAATGGAACAAATCAAAAGTGCCGGTTGCAAGAACTACTTTCTTGCCTTTCCGTTCTTCTTCGATTTTCCTTACCAGTTCGTCCATACTTGTAAAAATCATTGTTGTTCACTCCTTTTGATGTTTATTATTTACAGTACTGACTAGATTGAATTATCAATCTTATATGTTAATTCTACCGAAGTAGAAAAATAAAAACCAATTAACATTTTTATTTAATATTTTCTTTTATTTTTATATTACTTATGTCGTTTTTTGTCAATAGATAATTTTACAAAAAAATACTATAATAAAACTTATTATCTTTAATAATTCTTTTGAATTATTAAAAATCATTTTATATAAAATAATATTTTCCTAAACTACATACAATATTTTATTATTAGGAAAAAACTTTGATAGTTGTTCTCTTATAAAGCTTTCGCCATCCTTCCTTAATTCATTTTTATACATGTACTTTCCTTTTCCTCTACCTGTCATTTGATCTTTGGAATACAGATTTATAGCATTTGGAAAGGCTTCTTCATTTATTTTTGTATGAACATAACTATATGTCATGAAAATAACTTCAAAGAAAACTTCTTTTTTTACTTTTTCACTTAATTTGCTTTGTAGTTGTTTAATTAGTTCTAAATATAAATTCTTCCAATTTTCTACCATTACAACTGGTGCAATTAATAATCCCACTTTGTAACCAGCATCTTTAAGCTTATTTATTGCATTAATTCTTCCATCTAACCTTGAAGTTCCAAACTCTATTTGATTAATTATTTCTTCTGGATTCACACTTACTCTTGCAATAACTTTACCTTGATGATCAATATTTAGAATACTATCTACCATATCAAATTTTGTAGGAAATGTGAGCATACCATTTTTTGTATTTTTAAAATTTTCTATAGTCCAAGGAAGATTACCAGTTATGGTGTTTTCTAAAATCAAATCACTATTACTACCTATTTCAAAAGTAAGATTTCTATCGGACTTTTGAGCTGTTTTTATTATTTTTTCTAGCATTTGCTCTCTATTAACAAATAGCCTTAGATAGCTACATTTGTTGTAATTACATACTAAATAGCAATACATACATGCAGCACTACATCCTGATGAAGTATATGGCACTAAATAATCTGATACTTTGTGATTTTCCACATATTTATGTGTTTTTCTTACTCCAATTATTAGGTTTTGCTTTAAGTTAAGAAATTGTTTATTCTCACTTTTTCGTAATTCTTCAATATTGTTGTGGCTTTCTATTTGTACTTTTGGCACGCTTTCAAATTTTTGCATTAGTTCTTTTCCAAGCTCATAGTTTTCTATGTCTTTTTCAAAAAAAATAGTTTTAGGTTTAAACATTTTCTCCTCCGTTTCTTTGGAATTATTTTAACCTAAAACTATTTTTTTATTTAATTATAATGACCTTTGCAAGAAATTATTTTCAAGACACCATTATCAATAGTATATACAATTCTATTTACATCATCTATTTTTCTACTCCATAAACCTGTTAAATTACCTTTTAATGGTTCTGGTTTTCCTAATCCAATAAATGAGTTTCTTTGTATATCTTTAATTAATGTATTTATTCTTTTAAAATTTTTTTTATCCTTTAATTGCCAATAGCAATATTCTTCCCACGCTCTTTCTTCCCACAAAGTTTTCATATTTATTCATCATCCTCTATTAAATCATGTTCTACAAATTTTGCTTTTCCCTGTTTCATGTCTTCTACAATTTTTTCTAAATGTTTTATATTACTTTCTGTATAAAATGGATCAGATTTTATTTCAAATGGCAATTTATGTTCTCTTAAAACTGTTTTAATAAACATATTAATTGCAACCGAAATATTCATTCCAGTTTCATTACAAAAGTTTTCAAAATTCTTTTTGTCTTTTTCGTCAACTCTTACACTTAAATTAATTTGTGACATCTCCCTTCACCTCTCTTATAATATATTATAATGTTTATATATTACTTTGTCAATACATTGTAATATATTATATGAGTTTTTTATTAAAAATATACTAAATTTCAAATAATATACTAAAACTGGCTTCAATTTAAAATGTCGACATTTTGTCTACACTTCATTTTTAAGTTTTACATTTTTCATAAATCTTACTTTTATATCTTTGGTATCTTTATTTTTTGTCCAACACTTAAATCAGATGTTTGTAAATTATTAACTTGTTTTAAATTATATACAATTTCTCTTAAATCTTTATCTTGATAATACTTGTTGTTTTGGCTTTCTCTTCTAGCAATTGACCACAATGTATCTCCAGAACTAATCAATTCCGTTTTGTAACTTACCTCTACTTTTGAATAAGAATTGTTATTAAAAAATATTGCATTAACTGCCATTATAGCTAATAGTAATAGCAACATATTTCTAATTTTGAAATTTGTTTTATTTTTTATTTTTCTTCTTTTAATTGACCCTTTTTTGTTAAAATTCTTTTTCATATACAATCACTTCTTTCATTATTGTTTTATATTGCAAACAATTCGTTATTTTTGTAGTTATTTATGTATTTTAAGCATTTTGTTACACAAATTATTCAAAATATTGTTTTGCGAATTGTTGTTTGTTTTTCTGCATTATATATGAATTTTTGTTCGTTGTCAAGTGGTATTTTTAAAAAACTTTTAAAACATAAAAAAAGAGCAAATTAATGCTCTTTTTATTGGTCGAGATGGCAGGATTCGAACCTACATATTACCAGATGCTCCCCCTGGCTGCTGTGCCAATTAGCTACATCTCGAAACTAAATAATTTAGTTTGAATCATATTAACATAATTTGGTAGTTTTGTCAATTATATAAAACAATTATTATAAAACTCTTGCATTTATTTTAAAAGATTGATAAAATTTTTATAAAATGATTGGAGGTTACTAATGAAAAACTATAAATTATTAAATAATAAAGGCATAACTCTTATTGCTTTAATTGTTACTATTGTTGTTGTACTAATTCTTGCTGGAGTTACTATTGCAAATATATCCGGTAACGAGAGTGTTCCTAACCAAGCAGCTATACAAAGAGACAAGGCTGCCATTGCAAAAGAACAGCAAATACTTGAAAATGCTACAATAAGCATAACAAACAATAAAAATGTCGGCAAAATTACAGAAAGTAGTTTGCGTGATGAATTAAGTAGTTACAATGTTGATATTGTAAAAAGTGGTGGTTTATATAGAATTACTTTTAAAGATAGCAATAACTTATATAAAATGGATGATGAAGGTGAGTTCTTTTATTGGGAAGATATGCAACCAACAGATATTTATGCAAAGCTATATGATGATGAAACTTTAATTTTAAGTAGTACAGATTATACTGACCCAGATAGAACGGTAAGTCACGATTATGGTAAAACTGAAGACTGGCGTTCTAATAGTTTTAAAACTGTAATAATATATGATAAAATTGCACCAAATAGTTGCTATAGATTATTTCAAGATTGCACAGCAATGGAAGAAATTCAAAACATAGAAAACTTACATACTGAAAATTGTAATTATATGCACTATATGTTTTCTGGTTGTTCATCTTTAAAAAAACTAGATGTTAGTCATTTTGTTACTGATAATGTAACAAATATGAGTTATATGTTTAATAAATGTGGCATTTTAAATTTAGATTTATCTAATTGGGATACTAGTAATTTAAAAAATATTAACAAAATGTTTCAAAGTTGTTCTAGTACAACTATTAACTTAAATAATTTTAATACAAGTCAAATTGAAGAAATGATCTCAGTTTTTCAATCTTGTACATCTTTATTAAGTATTGATTTAAGTAGTTTTGATACTTCTAATGTTACTACAATGGAGAATATGTTTAATAATTGTACTAATATAAAAACAATATATCTAAATAATTTCAATACTTCTAATGTTACTTCTTTTAAATTTATGTTTAGATATTGTAATAGTCTTGAAAAAATATATGTAAAAAATAGTTTTGACATTTCAAAAGTTACTGATTCAACAGAAATATTTAACCGATGTTATGCTTTAGTTGGAGGCTCTGGCACTGCTTATAATGCAAATAATGCTAATAATATAGAATATGCCCGCATTGATGGCGGTCCAAATAGTGCAACACCTGGTTACTTCACATTAAAACCATAAAAAATATAATAATCTAAAACAAATAAAAAGAGGATTTAGTTTATACAACTTTATCCCCTTTTTTATTGTTTTATCCAAATATTCCTCTCTTCTTTACTGGTGGTTGCTCATTCATATTTTTTTAATCAAATGATTAAATTCCGTCATTTAGGTGGGCATTTTTACTCTTTATACTTTTTACCTTTTGCCCACTTTTATTATTGCAATAGCATATTTAGAATTTTTTTGAATAAAATATAATAATGTCAATGATTATATTGACATTTTAAATAATATTTGTTATAATTTATTTAACAAATATTTTCCACGTTAGGTGGAACTTGCATACATTTATGTGTATGGTTGATTTAGAGTAGGTTTAGCCTACTCTTTTATTTTTATATCAAGATTTTTTAAAATCCTTTTCTCTAACCTATTAATAAAATCTTGTTGTAATTCTCCTACCTTATGAATTAACCTTGCTTTATCAATATATGTTATTTGTTCAGCTTTGGCTTTTGATGGTAGTTTATTTAAAATGCCATCTTTTAAATCCGCTTCTAATATTTTTTCATGTGTATCATATAATTTAGGTGAACTTGAAATAGGAACTACAACAACAGTATCAGAAATTCTATTTCTTAATGAGTCTTGCATTATAATTCCCATATGAGTATTATTTAATTCACTTCCAATATTTTGTCCAAAATCAATTAAATAAATATCTCCCTTTCTTGGTCTAATTGAATGAAGATTATTTTTTTTGCAATTATTCAATTGATTAGCTTTATCTATTAAATTAAATTTTTGACAGAACCAATTAAAATATTTTTCAAAATCTAATCTGTTAACAATTAGACTCATTTCTGAAATAAAATTTTTTACATCCATAAATAACTACCATCCTTTTTGCATATTATATCAAACATTTGTTTAAAAAGCAATAATTATATATATTTTTTTATAATTATTTTTCGGTAATTTACAGATTTCGTGTTCACATTTCAATCGAAATCAAAAAAAGGCCTTGATTTAAACCATACTTTTAAAGTATAGTTCAAATTTCAGCCCCTATTTTTTGTTTTACCCAAATATTCCTCTCTTCTTTACTGGTGGTTGCTCATTCATTGTTTGAGCAAGTTTTAGTAATAAATCTCTTTGTTCCTTAGATAAACGTTTTGGAGTTTGAACAACTACTGTAAATACAAAATCTCCTTGTGAATTAGAATTTACAAACTTAAATCCTTTATTTCTAATAGTAAATTTTGTGCCTGTTTGAGTTCCTTCTGGAATTTTATATAATTCTTTGCTTCCATCTACCATTGGAATTACAAGTTCTGCACCAAGTGTTGCTTGTGTTATAGTAATTGGAATATCACATAATACATTATTCCCTTTTCTTGTATATATGCTGTGTTTTTTTACTCCAACAGTAATAAACAAATCTCCTTTAGGCCCACCTTTTTGACCAGGTTCACCTTCTCCTCTTAATACTACTGTTTGACCATCATCAATTCCTGCTGGAATTTTGACTTTTATTTTAGGTTGTTTTCTTACTGTTCCTCTTCCCTTACATGCTTCACATGGCTCTTTTATTATTTCTCCAGTTCCATGGCACATATTACAAGTTCTAGTTGTTTGCATTTGGCCTAATATTGTATTTTGAACTTGACGTACTTGACCTGTTCCGTTACATTCTGGACATTTCATAGGATTTGTTCCTGGTTTTGCTCCTGTTCCATGGCAAGAAGAACATGGTTCATTTCTAGTTACTAATACTTCTTTTTCTACACCTAAAAAAGCTTCTTCAAATGTAATATCCATATGTAAATTTAAGTCTGCACCTTTTCTTGGACCATTGCTTTGTCTTCTATTTCTTCCTCCAAAGCCACCTCCAAAGAATGATGAAAAGATATCACCAATATCGCCAAAATCACCAAATCCATCAAAACCTGAACCTGTATATGAGTAATATCCACCTTGACCAAATGGGCCCTGACCCCCACCAAATCCTTGAGGGTCAGCTGTTCCAAATTGGTCATACATTTTTCTTTTTTGAGAATCAGATAAAACTTCATAAGCTTCGTTTACTTCTTTAAACTTGGCTTCAGCTTCGGCTTTATTATCTGGATTAGCATCTGGATGATATTTTTTTGCAAGCTTACGATATGCTTTTTTTAATTCATCATCAGTTGCGTTTTTATTTACTCCTAAAACCTCATAATAGTCTCTTTTTGTCGCCATTTTTTATCTCCTCGTTCTATTTCTTATCTCCGTCATCTTCTACTTTATAGTCAGCATCATAAACATTTCCATCTGCATTTCCTTCTGTATTAGCATTTGAATCTGTTGCACCTTCAGCACCTGCTGCATTTGGGTCTACTCCTCCATTTGGATTTGCATTTTTATATAATTGTTCGCTCATTTCGTAGAATACTTTTGTTAATTTTTCTGTAGCTTCTTTGATTTTTTCTGTATCGTTTGTTTCTAATGCTTTTTTAGTATTTTCAATTTCTGTTTCAACTTTTGCTTTTTCTTCTCCGCTTATTTTGTCTCCTAATTCTCCTAATGTTTTTTCACTATTGTATACTAAACTTTCTGCATTATTTTTAACTTCAATTTCTTCCTTCTTTTTCTTATCTTCTTGAGCATGTGCTTCAGCATCTTTTATAGCCTTATCAATATCTTCGTCTGTTAGGTTAGTTGAAGCTGTAATTGATACGTTTTGGCTATTTCCTGTTGCCATATCTTTTGCAGATACGTGAACTATACCATTTGCATCTATATCAAATGTAACTTCAATTTGAGGTACTCCTCTTGGTGCTGCTGGAATTCCTGTTAATTGGAATCTTCCTAATGTTTTGTTGTATGCAGCCATTTCTCTTTCACCTTGTAATACGTGAACTTCAACTGATGTTTGACCATCTGCTGCTGTTGAGAATACTTGTGATTTTTTAGTTGGTATTGTTGTGTTTCTTTCAATTAATTTTGTAAATACTCCACCATATGTTTCAATTCCTAGAGATAGAGGTGTTACGTCTAATAATACTAAGTCTTTAACATCTCCAGAAAGAACTCCACCTTGAATTGCTGCACCGATTGCAACACATTCATCTGGGTTAATTCCTTTGTCTGCTTCTTTTCCTATTAATCTTTTTACTAATTCTTGAACAGCTGGAACTCTTGTAGATCCACCAACTAATAACACTTTGTGAATATCATTTACTGTTAATCCTGCATCTTTTAATGCATTGTTTACTGGTGTAGCTGTTGATTCTACTAAATCATGAATTAATTCTTCAAATTTAGCTCTTGTTAATGTTATATCTAAGTGTTTTGGTCCAGTGCTATCCGCAGTAATAAATGGTAAATTAATTTGTGTTTGTTGTACACCTGATAATTCTATTTTAGCTTTTTCTGCAGCTTCTTTTAATCTTTGCATTGCCATTTTATCAGCTTTTAAGTCAATTCCATTTGATTTTTTGAATTCATCAACTAAATAATTGATTATTGCTTCGTCAAAGTCATCTCCACCTAAATGTGTGTTACCATTTGTAGCTAAAACTTCAAATACTCCATCACCAATATCTAGTATTGATACATCGAATGTTCCTCCACCTAAGTCATAAATTAATATTTTTTGATCTTGTTCTTTGTCCATTCCATATGCAAGTGCTGCTGCTGTTGGTTCATTTATAATTCTTAATACTTCAAGTCCTGCTATTTTTCCTGCATCTTTTGTTGCTTGTCTTTGGCTATCGTTGAAATATGCTGGAACTGTAATAACAGCTTGTGTTACTTTTTGTCCTAAATAATTTTCAGCGTCTGCTTTTAATTTTTGTAAAATCATTGCAGATATTTCTTGTGGTGTGAATTTATCTCCTTCAATTGAAACTTTATCTGCTGTTCCCATTTTTCTTTTTATTGATATAACTGTGTTATCAGGATTTGTAACTGCTTGACGTTTTGCAATTTGTCCTACTAATCTTTCTCCATTTTTAGAGAATGCTACTACAGATGGTGTTGTTCTGTTACCTTCTGCGTTTGGTATTACAACTGCTTCTCCTCCTTCCATTACTGATACACATGAATTTGTTGTTCCTAAGTCAATTCCTATAATCTTTCCCATAATTTTTTACTTCCTTTCTTTTGAGGGGTTACCTCCATTTTTTATATTTAAAATATTAATAACTAATTTGCTACTACTACCATAGAATGTCTAATAACCTTTGTACCTATTTTGTAACCTTTCCTATATTCTTCTGCAATTTCTTTTTCGCCTAATTCTTCATTTTGAATACTGCTAACAGCTTCGTGTAACTCTGGATCAAAGGTTTCTCCAACAGTTTTTATTTCTTCAACACCTTTAGATTGAAGTACATCTTTAAATTGTTTTAAAACCATTTCAACACCTTTTTTGTAGTTTTCATCTTCTGTTTCAACTTTTGCAGCATTTTCTAAATTGTCTAATACTGGAAGCATAGCTTCTACAACATCTGATAATACTGAGCTATATAAGCTATCTCTTTCTTTACTGCTTCTTTTTTTGTAATTTTCAAACTCTGCTAAAACTCTTTTATATCTGTCTGTTATATCATCTAGTTCTTCTTGTTTTAGTTCTAGCTCCATTTTTTCTTGTTTTTCTTCTTGAACTTTTGGTTCTTCATTTTCTTGCTTTTGTTCTTTTTCTGACATTTCTTTCTCCTTTCTATGATTTATAAAGGCTAAACATTATTATTTTTATGCCTCCTACTAACTATCATTTAAACGTTTACTAATGTATTTCATTACTGAAATAACTTTTGAGTAATCCATTCTTTTAGGTCCTATTATTCCAATTGTTCCTAAATCTTTGTTGCCAACTTTATGTTTAAAAGTAACTACACTAAAGTCTTTAAGTTCATCTTTTTCATTTTCATTACCTATGTATACGTTTATGTCTTGTGCAAAACCTGAATTTAGCATATCTTCCATAAGTTCTTTTGTGTCTAAAACATTCACAAAGTTTTTCGCAACTTCTAAGCTATTAAATTCTGGTAATTCAAATGATTTGTTAGCCCCTTCCAAATAAATTTGTTCATCTTCTGCTAAGACCTTTTTTATTTGTTCTATAATTGGTCTAATAACATCAACACTATAATTCATTTCATCAAACAAATAATCCTCTAATGGGCCTTTGATTGTTTCTAGGGGTTTACCCTTTAGCTTTTGGTTGAACATGTAATTTACTGTTTCTACTTGCTTTTGTGTAATATCTTTGTCAAATTTGATAATTGTTTCTTTTACCAAACCTGAATCCGTAAGTATTACAGCCATTATCATTCTTGTGCCTAACTGAACAAATTTCATTTCTTCTATCAATTGTTCATCATTTTTAGGCCCAATTGACAGTGTAGTATAGTGTGTTACCTCTGAAATAGTTGTTGCCGTAAGTTTTGTTAGGTCTTCTATTTCATTAACTTTAGTTTCTAGTTTTGAACTAATATATTTGATTTCTTCTAAACTAATGTTGTTATCATTTATAAGTTCATCTACATAGTACCTATATCCTTTTTCTGATGGAATTCTACCTGATGATGTATGAGTTTTGTCTAAGTAACCACTTTTTTCTAATTCTGCCATTTCATTTCTGATTGTAGCACTACTATAGTTTAATCCATAGTTATTTGTTAAAGCATTTGAACTTACTGGTTCTGCT
>JAFRFO010000050.1 GCA_017434295.1 Clostridia bacterium | reverse complement strand
GATGATGTTATTTATGCAATTTAAACCTCATTAAAATATTTAATTTAACATTTATTTTCAAACAGTAGCCTGTTTTTAAAATTTTTAATCGCTACTGTTATTAATCATGCTCTTTTTTAACTTTTTATTTTTCACACTATTTCTCCCTTATTTTTTTGTTCAATATCTCTTATATATATCCTTTATATCATAAAACAAAAAATTTGAAAAGTATTTTTTAATTTTTTATTTTCAATCTCCACTCAAATCCTTCTGGCAGGCTTAGATTGTCTTTTTTCTTTTTTACATATCTATCTTCTTCTCCAAACTGCTATTATGACCACATTATTATTGTATAAAAAGATAAACCTCGTATTTTCAAAATCAATATTATCATATAATTTAAAAAAATTCCATAGAAAAAGGAAAAATTATACTGCCATAATTTTTTCCTCTGAGTTTGTAATTTTTTTTACTTTTTGTAAATATTCTATTGTTTTTCTAAATTCGTCTTCATATCTAAACTTAATTTTGATCCTTTTATCTTCATATACATATATTTCATCTATTAAGCTATCAACAACATCTCTAGAAAGCTCTGTAATATCTTTATATTTGATAAACTTATTAACCCAATTATCATCTTCTTTCTTTTCAGTATAATCATCTAATTCCTTATATAGATTGGAAATATTATTTTCAACTCTATTTATTACATTTGTATATGAATTCGAGTATTCTATATATTCTTGTTCCGTTATTATATTTAATTTCCAATCCTCATAAGCCATCTTTTTTAATTGTCTTTGTTTTTCTAAATCTTTTTTTGCATTTTCAATATTATTTTCTAGTATTTGTCTTCTAAAATCTATATTTGAATTGTTTTTTAAATCCTTTATTAAACTTTCATAATCTGCAATTAATTCTATTTGCAATTTAATGCTTTTTAATACACTTTCTTCTAAAATATCATTTCTTATTGTATGTTTTGTACATAAATTTTTTGATTTTCTCATATATGTAGAACACATATAATGATAATATTCTCTTGGTTTTCCTTTATAATAACTGCCTTGTTTTTTATTCATTGCTCGTCCACAATCTGCACACTTTAAATGTCCTGAAAGCGCATTTATTTTTCCATCTTTATTTGCTCTTGTATCTCTACTTATTATTCCTTGTTGTACTTTTTCAAATGTTTCTCTATCAATTATCGCTTCGTGAGTATTTCTTACAATAATCCATTCACTTTTAGGATTTTTTATATGTTTGTGTATCTTATAGCTTATTAATTTTCCTTTGCTTTGAACTGTATCTCCACAATAGACCATATTTTCCAAAACACTTTTTATTGTTCTCATATCCCAACAATATTTTATTCTTTCTTTATCATCTTCTGGTATTTTATTATTCTTGAGTACAAATTTTTTATATCCATTAGGATTAAGTATCCCCATATCGTTAAGTTTTTGTGCTATAGTTTGTCTACCATTTCCCTCCAATGACATTTTAAATATTAGTCGTACAATTTTTGCACTTTCTTCGTTTATTATTAAGTGATGTATATCATCTGGGTCTTTTATATAACCATATGGTGCTAATGCACAAACATATTCTCCATTTTTCTTTTTTACATCTAAAACAGACCTTATTTTATTAGAAATATCTCTACAATACTCATCATTTATTAAATTTTTAAATGGTACAGTTATATTATTAACAGATTTTGGATCTTTATAGCTATCAATCGAGTCATTTATAGCAATAAATCTAATATTAAATAAAGGAAATATCCTCTCAATATAATTTCCTACCTCAATATAGTTTCTACCTAATCTTGATAAATCCTTTACAACTACTGCATTAAATTTCTTTTCATTCATATCTTTTAATAATCTTTTGAATCCTGGTCTTTCAAAATCTGTTCCAGTATAGCCATCGTCAATATAGTAATCATAAAGATTTAATTCAGGATTATCATTTAAGAAACCATTTAAAAGCATTCTTTGATTCGAAACACTATTACTTTCTATTTTGTCTCCATCTTCAACAGAAAGCCTAATATATACAGCCACATTCCATATCAATTCATTACTTTGAGAAATACTATATTTACTTGTTCTAGGCATTATAAATTCCCTCCTCCGCAACTTTCTTTAGATAATCCATTGCAATTTTATATTCATCTCTATATTTAAAATTAATTTTTATTTTTTGTTTTTCATAAACATATATTTCATTAATTAAAGCATCTATCTCCTTTTTAGTAAGTATATTTGAAGATTTGTATTCTCCTATTTTATCTGCCCATTCATTTCTTTGTATTTTTTGTCTTGTTTCTGTCTCCTTTTCTATTTTGTCCTTTTCTATTTTTATTCTTTTTTCTATTTCATATTTTTTATCTACTAATACTTTTGTAGTATCATAAAATTGTTTTTCATCTATTTTATTGAATTTCCAATCTTCGTATAATATCTTTTTTTCCCTTTGTAACTTTTCCATTTCATATTCTAATTTCTTTATGTTATTATTTAAAGAATTAATATAAAAAACATCATCTTGATTAAAATTTTGTTGTACTTTTTCAAAATTATTAAACAATTCTATTTGATATTTAATACTTCGTGAAATAGCAATCCTAAGTTTTTCCTCATCTATATAATGTTTTGAACACAAATCTTTCGACCTTCTTGCATAAGTAGAACATACATAAGCATATTTTATAATTTTTTTCCCATTAACATTTTTTTGACTAGTAATTATTTTAGTCATATTTTTTCCACATTCTGCACATTTTAAATTTCCTGCAAAAATGGTGCTTTTGGTTTTACTTCTATTCCAATTAAATTTTCTTTTACTGCGAATTTGTTGTACTTTATCAAATGTTTCTTTGTCTATTATTATATCGTGAGCATTTTTAGTAATAGTCCATTCTTCTTCTGGTATTCTTTCTTGCTTATGAATTTTATAACTTTTCATTTTTGTCTTACCTTGTATCAAAACACCATAATACACAGGATTTTGAAGTATTTTATTTACTATTGAAGCAGTCCAACAAGAATCTAACTTACTAATCTCATTTATTTTTTTTGTTTTAATTTTTCTATATGTTGATGGATTTACTATTTTTCTTCTGTTTAATTCTTCAGCTATTTTTATTCCACCTAATCCAGATAAACACAAGTTAAAGATTAACTTTACCACTTTAGCTGTTTCTTCATCTATAACTAAATGATGTATATCATTTTTATCTTTGCAATATCCATAAGGTGCATATCCACTTACAAACTTCCCATTTTTTCTTAATGTTTCAAATGCGGATTTTACTTTTTTAGAAATATCTTTGCAATATTCTTCATTTACAAGATTTTTTAATGAAATATTAATATTGTTAATAGATGTAGGATTAAGAAAACTATCTATATTATCATTAACTGAAATAAATCTAATATTAAATAACGGAAATATTTGCTCTATAAAATTTCCAGCTTCAATATAGTTTCTTCCTAATCTTGATAAATCTTTTACTATTATTGTATTAAATTCACTATTTTGCATATCTCTAAATAATTTTTTAAAAGCTGGTCTTTCAAAATCTGTTCCAGAATACCCATCATCAATATAGGTATTATAAATTTTTATATCTATGTTTTTCTTTAGAAATGCATCAATAATTTCTTTTTGATTTAATATACTATTGCTTATTTCTTTATTTTCATCTTCTACTGATAATCTTAAATATAGAGCTGCTTTCCATTCTAAATCATTATTATTTTCTTGTATTTCATATTTGCTTTTTCTACCTTTTTTCATATCTCTCCACCTCTTTTTTAGTAAGTTTAATAAAAAAAAGTTTATTTGAGAAATGTATAAATTAAAGAATTAATACATTTGACACTCATTTTTCATAGCTGTTGAAATACATTCCAAAGCAGTAATATTTGAATTATCAGCAAAATCAATTTGTACCACTACATCATTTACCTTATATAAATATGGATTTTTCATATATAATAAAAAATCAATTATTCTGTCTATACTATTTTTGGTGCTATCTATTTTTACATTAGATATATCTGTTATTTCGTTATCTTGTGCTAAATTAATATCAATTTTTTTACCTTTTTCTATCTTGTCTATTAACTGGTAAATTTGCTGACTTTCCATTTTTTTATTTCCTTTCATTATTAACTATTTAAAAATAAATCATCTAAACTTGAATTAGCATATTTTACAACATCTCTTGGATGATTGTCTTTTAATTCTTTTTTTAATCTTTCAACAATTTTCTGTTCTGTAATATTTGTTTCATTTGCAATTAGCATATAAAATGTATTTGTAGCATAAGCTAATAAATCATCAGTATTGAATCTCCAATTTATATCAATGCTCTCTAATAATTCTTTATTTATTAACTCTGGTGCATTCTCTACCTCATTTGAAACATCTAAAACATTTTTAACAATGTATCTTAATTTATCTTTCTTTGTTTCATTCTTTTTTGGATAGTATCTTCTGTATCCAATAATGCAATATGCAATTAATTCCTTTATTTTAAAACTTTTATTATATTTTCTTATCATAATTCTTTCCTCCAATTATCTAAATTTGAAGCAATTTTCATTGCTTTTTTAACCTTTTCTCTATACTCAATTGGCAATTTAACAACAAAATAGAGCAACCTTTTTTTATCGATTGCTCTTATTTGTTCTGCCATTATTGTTCCTTTTTTTATTTTTCTACCAATAGCATCTATCGGTATATGAACAGGCAATTTTCTATTTTTTTCAATTCTTTTTGTTAATGGTAAAACTATTGTTGTTGTACTATATTTATTACCAATGTCATTTTGTACAATTAGAACTGGTCTTTTTCCAGCTTGTTCGCTTCCTATGGTTTGTCCTAAATCTGCAAAAAAAATATCAAATTTTTTTATTTCTTTTCCTCTTTTTTTGCTCATTCTTCTCGCTCCAGTCTCTTAAATAATTTTCTTGTTCTATATCATCGTTCAATCTTTCTTCTTCTGTTTTCAATATACTAGCTCCTAAAATTATTAAATATACAAATATAGTTATTGTAATTAAAAAATTAATTATAAAACTCATTTTTCTGTCCTTTCCTATATGTATCTGACTCCATTGTTTGAAGCATTTTTGATAATAAATGTACTTTCTGGAGTCATATTATTTACAATTTTTTCAGATTTAAAACTGCAAGTGGTTTATACCCATACGAGATTTGCCCTCGTTCCTCTTTTTAGAGAACTACCCCTTGACATCACGTTAGCTAGGCAGAAGTATCATTATATGTCTTGCAATTTCTATTTAATTTTCAATGTTCAACATTTTTCTTTTTTATTGAAAAACAAGTAAGGTATTTAACCCTCTCAATAACTTTTTCAGTTTGCCCCCCATTTCGTGCTAGTAAGTTAAAAATTTTTATATTTTTTTTGTAATTTTTTTCTTAATGTTTTTAATCCAGCTTCAATACTCCTTGAAATAACTGAATGACAGCGATTTTCTATTTTACTTATTTCCTTATTAGATAATCCTTTAACTATATACATATAAACTCTTTTATTTTGTGGATATGGTAATTTCCATATTTCATTTATAATCTCTAATACACTTTGATTATCTATCACTTCATCTTCAACACTTTTTTGTTTATGTATAGCCCTGTTATTTAATTCATTTTCAGACAGGTTAATATGTTCAGCATATCTACAAAATTTAATGTTATATGAATTTATTTCACTTTTCATCATTCTAAATTCTTCTCTAACATAAGGATTTAACTTTATAAAATTAATTTTTCCGTTAGCATCTTCAAATGAAAGAATATTCTCCGTACCATCATCATTGCTAAATAATACATATTCGCCTATTTCTTCTTTTTTCAATTTAAAAACCTCCATTCAATTCAAAATTTTCATTTGAACTGAACGGAGGGCTACGGCAATGTAACACAACATATTTGCAAGAGTTAAAAAGGGCGAACTCACCCATTTGGATTAGTTCGCTTCTTCTTACATATTCAATTAAGTTAAATAAAAAAAATAATTGTATTTGCACCTTACACTCTTTCTGTATGAATACATACCAAATAAAATAATTAGATAATTTATCTATTGGTGTTTTTACAAATACTTTTGTTTTTTATAATTTCTTATTGTATCGAGCTAAATATACAATGATCATTTATATTATTGTTGATTTGTGTGGAAAAATAGTACAAAAATGTGAAAAAATGGAATTATTTTTAATTTTTTATGTAACTTTATGTCGGTTTTTGTTGAATTTTAAGTGTTTTTATGATAAAATGCAGTTACCAGAAATAACTGGAATATAAAAATCGGAGGTTTAAAAAATGTGCAGTATATTAATTGCAGATGATGATGTTAATTTAGCAACCACTTGTAAAAATCTTTTAACTAAAGAATACAATTTTAAAGTTGTTGGTATTGCACACACAGGAAAAGAAGCTATAAAAGCTTATATTGAAGAAAAACCAGATATTTTATTATTAGACTTAAAAATGCCAGATATGAATGGTGTTGAAGTTATTAATCAACTAAATGAATTTCGTGATGAAAAAAATAAAGACAATATCATTGTGCTTTCTAGCGCATTGAACGAATTATTGCCTTATAATACAGCACGAGTATTCCGTATTATGCCTAAACCATTTAATTTTGATGATTTAGCAAGAACTATATATGAAGCCAAAGGTGTGCTTGATGCTGAAATATTAGACAAAAAAATTGATGACTTGTTTTTAGATTTAAATTTGTATTTTTATGCAAGTAAAAATGTAGATTATCTAAAACAAGCCATCATTTTTTGTTATAATGATATAAAATTATGCGACAACCTTGAGAATGTTTATACAATGATTGCTGATAAAGATTATAAAGGAAAATTAAAACCCAAAAACGTTAGATGGGCTTTAGATTCTTTAATGAATACATATAAAAAAAGTATTGATGAAAAATATTTAGAATCCTATTTCATATATTATTGGGACAAAAATAAGACTATTACTCCTAAAAGTTTTATAGAAGCAATAGTTATTCATTTAAAGAAAACTATATAACTTGAGAAAGCTACTTTATAGTAGCTTTTTATATGTTTATTTCAAAATTATCATAAAAACTCTTTATATTACCAATTTCTTTTAGCCTTTTTTTCAAAATTTTTGCATTTTCTTCAGTTATTCTATTATTACTTTCAGCTAGGTTAATCATTAAACAAATATGCTCATAATTTTCCCCATCTGCAATATCATCTATAACATAATCTGGTACAAGAAAACTAAATTCTCCTTGTATTACATTAGTAACTTTATTTCTTCTTTCAATTATTTCTTTGGCTCTTTTTATTTCTTCTGCATACTTATTTGTTAATAATTCCATAATATCTATAACCCCATTACCTTTTTGTAAAATTTTCGACATTTTGCATTATAACATATATGTTCATTAAAGTGAACATATATATCAATTTTTGCTCATTTTGATGAACAAGTTTATAATTCAAGTTTGCTAGAATATCTTTGAAAGGTGTGAGTTATATGGATTTTTCCGATTTAGTTGCAAAGAAAAT
>JAFRFO010000049.1 GCA_017434295.1 Clostridia bacterium | reverse complement strand
ATTTTAACTTCATCATTTATTAATAAGCCAGAATTAATAACAACCTTATCGTCTGCAAATGATAAGATTACTAATTGATTTCCGTCTTTTTTTGCATCGTCAACGTAAAAAGTCTTTTTGTTTAGTTCGCCTCTTATTTCTTCTGTATGGTCTAGTCTTTCCACTGTATATTTAGGTGCTCTATCCAAAAATTCTTTTTCTGTTTTATTTACTTGATATATTACTGTGTTTACTCCCTTTGGATCTGTAATGCTAAAGTGTTTGCCTTGCATTTTATCCATTTTTACATACACCTCATTTCTATGATTTATACATAGTTTATCTTTTGTTAGTATCACACTAACCATAATTATACAGCATTTTGCTTGGTTTGTCAACATAATTTAGATAATATATAAATCATTATTACTTGTCTAAATGATATTCTTCTTAAGAATCACAATTTGCTTATCTCAGAATATAATTTGTACTTTTTATTAAAAACTCTTTCTAGGATTAAAATTTGATATGCTTTTTAACTTTTCATATACCTTTTTTTCCTGTGGGCTTAATTCTTTAGGAGTCATTATTTTTACTGTTGCATAAAGATCTCCTCTTTCATCTTGACCTTTCTTATATCCTTTGTTTTTTAATTTTATATTATCTCCTGTTTGTGTTCCTTCTGGTATGTAAATTTCCGCTTCTTCCTCTAGAGTTTTAATTTTAATTTTACTTCCTAAAGCCGCTTCCCATGGTGTTAAATACAAATTTGTATATATGTCATATCCCTTTAATTCATATTTTGAATTATTTTGCATGTTTATTTTTATTAATAAATCTCCATCTTTTCCACCATTTTGCCCTGGTTTTCCTTGACCTATTAATCTAATTTTTTCGCCATTTCTTATTCCTGCTGGAATTTGGAAATCAATTGTTTTGTCTTTTCCTTCTGTATTTTTTAGTACTAAAGTTTTCTTTTTTCCAAAAAAAGCATCTTCTATGCTAGTATCTATTTGAGTTTCTATATTTTCTCCTCTTATTGGTGTTTTATCTTTTTTGGTTTCTATTTTATTTTCTACATTTCCTAAAAACATATTGAATATATAGTTATTCCCGACTTTAGTGTTTCCGCTTTTTAATTTTCCAACATGACTATTCCAAATTCTATCGTATTTTCTTTTTTGCCCTGGCACTGATAAGGTTCTGTATGCTTCGTTTATGTCTTTTATTTTTTCTTCTGCCAATTTATCTCCAACATTTACGTCTGGATGATATTTTTTGGCTTGATTTCTATATGCTACTTTTATTTCTTCTAGAGTTACTCTGCTTGTTTCTAACTCTAGTATTTTATAATAATCTTTAAATACCATTTAACATCCTCTCCCTAAGGAATTTTTTGCTTTGTTTAAAGTCTTTCTTATTATACCATATATTGAAAAAAAATCCATAGTTTTTTATGGATTTTTTTGAATTACTGTTAAATAAATCGGTCAGTTGGTTCCGGGTTTGAATTGACCGCGGAACCAACTGGTGCATTATTTTTCTTCTACAGATTTTTTTAGTTCTTCTACCAACTCAAAGAATTTCATGCCATTTGAGGCTTTAAATAATATAACATCACCTTTTTGCATTTTTATTTCTAAGTATTTTACTATTTCCTCTTTATCATCTAAATAATATGCATTTTCTTCGCTTAATCCTTTTTTTATTGCTGTTTCATAAATAATTTTTGCATTTTCTCCAGCACATATAAGTAAATCGATTTTGTTTTTTGCTACTTCTTCTCCTACTTTTTTGTGTAGCTCTACTGAATATTCTCCTAGTTCAAACATATCTCCTAATACTGCAATTTTCCTTGGGTTTTCTAATCTTGATAGATATTTTAATGATGCTGCCATTGATTCATAGCTTGCATTATAACTATCATTTATTATTGTAACTCCATTACTTAATGTACTTATATCCATTCTTTTTTGAGTTAGTTCAAAGCTTTCTATCCCTTGTTTTATGCTTTCGTTTGGTATGTTTAAAACTTCACCTACTTTACATGCACATAATGCATTTAGTATAAAATGTTCTCCTCCTACTGGTACTGTTATTGTTAATTTTTCATTATTGCATTCACATGTAAAGGTACTACTATTTTGATGCAATTCTATATCTTTTGCCATAGCTTCGCTTTCGTTATTTATTCCAAATGTATGAATTTCAATATTATTTTTGTATTTTGAAACTGTTTCTTCAAATATATCGTTTTCTTCTGATGTTTTATTTGAATTTGCTTCTTTATTATTAAAACATTCTACTAGTTTATTTAACAAATCATTATCATTATTAACTACAAGTAAAGGATTTTCCATACCTTCTAAAATTTCTAGTTTTGCTCTTAATATATTTTCTCTTGAACCAAGATTTCCAATATGTGCTGTTCCAATATTTGTAATTATTGATACAGTTGGTTTTGCAATTTTGGTTAAAAGAATTATTTCTCTTAAATGATTCATACCCATTTCCAAAACTAACGCTTCTTCATCTTTGAGTCTAAGTATTGTTAATGATAAGCCAATATTATTATTGTGATTTGCTTCTGTTTTTAAAGTTTTATACTTTTGAGAAACTACACTTGCTACAATATCCTTTGTACTTGTTTTTCCTACACTTCCTGTAATTGCAACAACTGGAATATTAAATAAACTTCTTTTATATTCTGCTATTTTATATAATGCATCTAAAGTATTTTCCACCTTTATTATTGTTCTATCTTGATACATTGATAAATCTTCTTTTTCAAAGTTTATATCTTGTAAAATTACAATTTTGGCTCCCTTTTCTAAAGCTTCTTTCCAAAATTTATTTCCATCGAAATTGCCTCCAACTAGTGCAAAATATGTATCATCTTTTTTGATAATCCTTGTATCATTGCAAAAATTATCAACTATTTCTTCTTGATTTCCAATTATTAATTCTCCTTTGGTAATATTTAAAATGTCTTTTACATATATATTTTTCATATAATCATTCCTTTCAATCAGCTTTAATAATATTATTTTACAGATTCTTTTTCTTGCTTGTTAATTATATTCATATTTTTTATATTTTGCAACAAAAACTTTTCAAAAAACTCTACATTTTTCTACAAAATATGTTATAATTAATTTGATTTTATTTTAGGAGATAAAAATGGTTAAGGAAAATAGAAAAGATGAAGAAAATTCTGGCGGTGTCCAATTGCTTGAAAAGCCTGAAAGTAAGCCAGCAGTAAATAAAAAAAATGAGGCAAAACCTACTGTCGTAAAAACAAAGCAAAATAAACCAGCTGTCAAACAACACAAAGAAACCAAACCTGCTGTTAAACAAAAAGAAGAAAATAAACCTGTAGTTAAGTCAAATAAGCAAAATAAACCAACTGTAGTTAAATCAGAGTCTTCAAAACCAGCTGTTGTTGAAACAAAAGAATCAAAGCCAGCTGTTGTTGAAACAAAAGATTCAAAGCCTACAGTAGTAGAAGAAAAACAGGATAGTGTTACAGTTCAAGCTAAACCATCTGAAGCAAAAAATGTTTTTCTATTATATGGTGTTTTAGTAGGTATTTTTTTAGCTTTAATAATAATAGCTTTTTTAGTTTTTTCAGTATTTATGACAAATCAAACTACAATACATAGTGGTATTTCAATTAAAGGAATTGATGTATCTAGTTTGAGCAAAAATGATGCAAATAAAAAAGTCAACTCTTTTATTAAGCAAAACGTTCCTGAAGAAATAGTTTTAGTACATGATGATTTTGAAACTGCAATTCCAACTAAAGAATTAAATATAACTTTTGATATTAATAATGCAATCGAATCTGCTTATAAAATAGGTAGAACTGGCAATTTCATTTCAGATGGATTTGAATCTTTTGGCACATTATTATTTAATAAAGATTTTGAACCAAGTTTTACAATAAACGAAGAATACTTAGAAAAAGCCCTTAACGATATTTCAACAAAACTACCTGATAAATTAATTGAAAGTGGATATTACCTTGATGGAAACGATTTAGTTTTAAATAAAGGAAAAAATGGTTATGTAGTTAATACAAAATTAATGACTAAGTCAATTAAAAATGAGATTTCTAAACTAAATTTAAATAATAAAATAGAAATTATTACAAGTGAAGCTAGTCCTAGTATATTAAATATTGACGAAATATATAACAAAGTACATTTAGAGCCAACAAATGCTTCATATACTGCTGAACCACGTACTTTTACACCTAGTAAAAATGGTGTAGATTTTGATATAAGTATTGATGAAGCTAAGCAAAAATTAGCAGAATCTGAGCAAGAATGTGTAATTCCTTTAAAAGTTGTTTATCCAAGCATTACTACAAACATGATTGGTGAGGAAGCTTTTCCCGATACACTTTCAGAGTTTTCAACATATTACTACGCTGGTAATTATAATAGAACTACTAATTTAAAGCTTGCATCAGCTAAAATTAATGGAACTGTTCTTATGCCTGGAGAAGAATTTTCTTATAATGATGTAGTTGGTGAAAGAACTATTGCTGCAGGATATAAAGAAGCACCTATCTATATTTCTGGTAGAGTAGAAGATGGATTAGGCGGAGGTATTTGTCAAATAACTACAACCCTTTATAATGCTGTTGTTTATGCCAATTTAGAAATTACAGATAGAAGCAACCATCAATTTGTTCCATCTTACATTGGAGCTGGTCTTGACGCTACTGTTTATTATGGTTCAGTTGATTTTAAGTTTAAAAATAATAGAAATTATCCAATTAAAATAATTTCTTCTGTTGAGGGTGGTGTAGCTTATTTTAAAATATTAGGGCTTCGCACTCCAGAGGATTATGATGTTGAGATTTATGCTAGAGTAACTGGTCAATCTGCAAAATATACAAATTCTGAAACATATAAAATTCTTTATAAAGATGGCGTTGTGGTTGATCAAGTGCTTCTTTCTAAAGATACATATATGAGGCATTAAAAAATCAATCAATTGCCATTAGGGCCGGAAAAAATTGCCAAATGAACCCAGCCCCTTTGGCAATTGACCGATTCTTTACATTGTTAACACTCCATTTGGGGTGTTTTTTATTACTAAAATATCTTGTTCTATTCCATCTTCAGCATTTATATAAACTAAAAACTCTGTGCCATCTATTTTTCCTTTAAATTCATAGCAAAGTACTTCTGTCTGCCATTTTGTTGGGATTACTGCTAGCCCTTCGCTAGATATTTCTAGGGTTTTGTTTATTCTTTCTTTTGCTTGTTCTTTTGTGATTTTTATATTGCTTAAATCTCTTTCTTCATGGTTATTTAAGTATCCTGTTGTTTCAACGCCTAAAATTTCGCCATCATCTAGGGCAATTTTTACTTTGATTAAGTCTGGATACATTGTTACTCCGTCTTGCTCATAGGCATAATTAATAGTTATTATTCCATCTTGTTTTATATAATATGTTTCTTTCATATTAGCAAAGCCCTTGTCTGCCAAGTATTTTTTCCCTATTTTATTTACTTGGTCATATTGTAATATTTCTGTGTCAACATTTCTATTTGAGTTGGTATACAATAGATGACCGCCTTTTTTTGTTATTGCTATATTTATACTTTCATTTTTATTTGTTTGTACTGCAAAGTTAAAGGATTCTATATTTGCATTTTGAGATAAACCAAAACTTTGAATATCTGTTATATTGTCTTTTCCAATTATTTCTTCAACTTTTTGCCTTGCTTTTTCTTCATCTATATCTTCTCCCGTTAGCCCCTTTTTATTTGAATTTGTCATGTGTTCTGAAAATGCTCCATCATAAATCAAGCCTGAATATTCATGAAAATTTTCTTCTAAATTATTAAAACTTTCTTTTGATATGTTGTCTACTTGTTGTGCAAATGCTACATCTTTATCATTACTTAAATCTTTCCAGGTGACCCTTCCATTATCTATATCTGATGCTAACTGATTTAAGGTGTTTGTTAATTCTACGCTATACGTATGCAATTCTTTTAAATTTTTGAAGTCATCTTCTGATAAAGCTTCATTGTATATATTTTTTCTTGATAGTGCATAACTATAATCACTAACCTGATTTAGGAATTTTTCTGTTTTTTCTAGTTCTTGGCTTTCTATTGGAAGCATTGTTAAATAAGACTCCGCTAAATTTGCTTCTCTCCACAAATTTGTTAATGTTTCTGCACTATGTTCTGGAGTTGTTGAAATCTCAGCTTTTGCTATATATGTTTCTACATTTTTTACATAGTCTACTAATTCATAAAATGCCATGTTGTAGTTGTTTTCTGTTGTTCTTGTTAGTTCTTCTTGCTTTCCATATATGGTTACTCCCATTGCTATTACTGAAAACAATAATATAATTATTCCTGATATTAAAATATTCTTTTTCATATTATTCTCCTTAATATAATAAATAATTGTATATTTTTACGTTATCCCCATTCTAAATTTTCTTTCGAAAGCAAAGCTTTCGAGAAAATTTGAACGGTCCCCACAATTTCACTTCAAAATATATAATTATTTATTACTATATTTTTATATTATTATTTATAAAAAATATAAAAAATATTCCAATTTTTATATTTTTTGTGATAAAATAGATAAAAAAACGGAAAATAATTTGCTCGATTATTATTAAAACTTTAAGTGTACATTATAAAAGGAATGAGTGTATTATGAATAAAATTATAATTTTTTATGCTTCTTATGGAAATGGTCATTTAGCTGCTGCTAACTCCATAGAAAGTGTTATTAATGAAAAATATCCAAATATCGAAACTAAAGTAATTGATTGTATGAAATATATTAATAAACCTATCGAAAAGGTTACTACTAGTGCATATAAACATATGGCAAAAAAAGGAACTTGGGGGAAACTATATAACGCTTCTCAAAAAGGATTAATGGCTCATGTGTCTCAAGGAGCTAATAAAATAATGTCACATAGAATGCTAAAGCTGCTTAATATCGAAAAACCTGATTTAGTTATTTCTGCTCATCCTTTTAGTAGTCAAATGTGTGCACATCTAAAGAAAAAAGAAAAAGTAAAATTTCCTTTAGCTACGATTATGACTGATTTTGCCCCCCATGACCAATGGCTTGTAAACCATGAATTTACTGAATTTTTCTTTGTTGCACATGATAAAATGAAGAACTATTTAATAAGCAAAGGAATTGATGAAAATAAAATTTACGATTTAGGAATTCCTATTAATCCGAGATTTACTTTATTATACAATCCAGATGATGTTTTAAAAGAATTTAATTTACAAGATAATAAAAAAACTGTTTTATTTTTTGGTGGATGGAATTCTGGCAATGCACAAATTAGAACTTTAGAAATATTTAAGTCAATTGCTACTTTTTCTAATGATTATCAAGTTGTTGCACTTTCTGCTAGAAATGAACAGTTGCAAAAAGGCTTTGAAAAAATTGTTGCTGATAATAATTTACAAAATGTAACTATTATTGATTATACTAAAAAAATTGCAGAATTAATGAGCGTTGCTACTTTGGTTGTTGCAAAACCTGGTGGTCTTACTACTTCTGAGAGTATGGCGATGAATTTACCTATGATTTTGATTAATCCCATCGCTGGTCAAGAAGAAGAAAATGCTGAATTTTTGGAATCTAAAGGTGTTGGCGTTTGGATTAGAAATGATGATAATGTTGAAGAAAAAATTTATGATTTGCTTAAAGATGATGGAAAACTAGTACAAATGAAAAAATGTACAAAGATACTTTCTCATAAGTTTTCTACATATGAAATTGTAAAAGTTTTGTTAAATAATTAATATGATTAACAATTCTTAATTTGAATAAATATAAAAAAGCCTGTCCATACTTGCAATTTTGATTAAATTAAAAAACGGTCAATTGGAACCCGGAACCAATTGACCGTTTTTTTACATTTCTCTTCTGCCTTCTAAAGCCTTTGTTAGAGTAACTTCGTCTGTATATTCTAAGTCGCCTCCAACAGGAATTCCATGTGCTATTCTTGTTACTTTAACTCCAAGTGGCTTTATTAATTTTGATAAATACATTGCTGTTGCTTCGCCTTCTACTCTTGGATTTGTAGCTAGAATTACCTCTTTTACTGTTCCTTCCATAAGTCTAGATAGAAGCTCTTTTATTTTTATATCATCTGGACCTATTCCATTCATTGGAGATATTGAACCGTGTAACACGTGGTAAACTCCTTTAAATTCATGGGTTTTCTCCATTGCAATAATATCTCTAACATCTTCTACAACGCAAATTAAGCTTGCATCTCTTTTGGGATTTCCACAAATTGAGCAAGGGTCTGTGTCTGTAATATTAAAGCATTTACTACAGTATTTTAAATTCTTTTTTGCATTTACTATTGAATTTATAAATTCATTTGTTTCTTCTTCTGATGAATTTAGCATATAAAAAGCAAGCCTAGCAGCAGTTTTATGACCAATGCTAGGTAATTTTTCAAAGCTTTCTATTAATTTTTCGATTGATGGTGAATATAGTGACATATTATTTACATCCTTTTTACATTAATCCTGGTATATTATATTTTCCCATTTGTTTTGCTTGCTCGCTATCTACTTGTGATAAAGCATCATTTATACAAGTTATTATTAAGTCTTGTAGCATTTCTACATCATCTGGATCTACTACATCTTTTTGTATTGTTATTTCTTTTACTTGTTTATTTCCTGTAACTACTGTTTTTACTGCTCCTCCACCTGCTGTTGCTGTAAATTCTTTAATAGCTAGTTCTGTTTGTGATTTTTCCATATCTGCTTGCATTTTTTTTGCTTCTTTCATTAGGCTATTTAGATTCATTCCTCCGAATCCTCCCATGCCTCCTGGGAATCCTCCTCTTTTTGACATTGTAATTTCCTCCTTTTAATTAAAACGGTCAGTTGGTTCTGGGTTTTAATTGACCGTTTTATTCTATTACCTCGAATGGTATGTTTTGTTCTTTAGCAAAATTTTGTAGGTTTTCTTCATTGGTCATTTGCCTTGGTGCATTTTGACCTGAAATGTATTTTATTTGCATTTCTTTGCCACATGCTATTGATACTAAATTTGCTATTTCTCGTTTGTTTTCTTGTTTTTCTAATACTGTTTTTCCAAATGATGTTAATCCATTTGGAAATTCTATCCCTACAGTCATATCATTTAATTCAACTGCTGTTGTGTTCATTAGGTTTGTATATAATACTATTTTTCCGCTTGATTTTATGTCTTGTATTATTTGTGGCCAATATTTTGATGCTTCTGTTGGATAGCTTTTTTGTGGTTTTACTTTAGCTGTTGCTTGTGCTCCGCCTACTGTTGCTTTTTTTCCTTTTGCTGAAGATATTTCACCATTTATCACAGAGCTTGTTGGTATTACTCTATTTACATTACTTGTATTTCCTGTAAATCCAGCATTATTTACAACTTGTGTGTTTAACATATTTCCTTGCTTTAAGTATTTTTCTATTTTTAGTATTCTTTCTTCTAAATTGTTGTTTGAATTATTTTTATTGTTATTTGAAATATTATTGTTTTCATGTGTAGCTACTTCTTCATTACACATATTTATTAATCCTGCTTGAAACATTATTATTTTTTGTGTTGATTTTTTCATTTCATTATCTAAAGAAGATAATTCATATACTAAATTTATTAGTCTTTGTTTTTCTGCTATTTTTGATATTTCATCTATTTTTTGTTTTTCTTCTTCACTATATATTTCAAGCTTTCCAGATGATTTATATATTAAAACATCTTTTATGTATTTTATTATTTCCCATACAAAATTTGTTAACTCTTTTCCATCATCTAGTACTTTATTTGTTACATTTAAAGCTTCTTCTACATTATATTTTATAATTGCTTCTGTAATTTTATGAACATATTCTAATTTTGGAATTCCAACTAAGTCTTTTATTTTTGCTTCATCTATTTTGTTTTCGCCATCTTGTATGCATCTTTCTAATATTGATAAAGCATCTCTCACTGCCCCTTCAGATAGAACAGCTATTATGTTTAAGGCTCCTTCTGTAATTTCTATATTACTTTCTTGGCATACTATTTTTAGTCTTTTTATAATATTCTCGTTTGATACTTTTTTGAAATCAAACCTTTGACACCTAGAAAGTATTGTTGCTGGTAATTTTTGAGGCTCTGTTGTTGCTAAAATAAATTTTACATGTTCTGGTGGCTCTTCTAATGTTTTTAATAGTGCATTAAAAGCTCCTTGAGATAACATGTGTACCTCATCTATTATATAAACTCTGTATTTTGCTTTTGTAGGCAAAAAGTTTACTTCTTCGCGAATAGCTCTTATATCTTCTACACTGTTATTTGATGCAGCGTCCATTTCTACTATGTCTGTAAGTGAACCAGATATTGCACCTTTACATATTTCACATTCATTACATGGTTCACCATCCTTGGGATTTTGACAGTTGATTGCTCTTGCTAAAATCTTTGCGGCTGATGTTTTTCCTGTTCCTCTTCCACCATTAAATAAATATGCATGTCCCACTCTATTTGCAATTATTTGATTTTTTAATGTTTTCGTTATATGCTCTTGACCAACCATTTCACAAAACCTAATCGGTCTGAATTTTCTATAAAGTGCTGTGTACCCCATATTTATCACATCCTTTATATTCTCCAATTTTAAAAATGGTGTGATTCTCAATCTCTCTATGGAAAGCACTCTCACATAAAGAGTTCTACTTATTGCTGCTTCCTTCCGGATCTGACAAGATTCATAGTTCTTTATTGATAATACTTTCCATACAAAGATTAAGTCCCATACCATTTCGTATTATATACTGTATTTGAGATTTAATCAAGTAAAAGTTAATATTTTATTTAAATTTTTTGTATTGTTTTTATTTTTTCTTAATCTATATTTTTTAATTATTTACTCTTTTAAATGCTATGTCTGATAAATCTGTTATTTCTGTATTTGTTGTTGCTTCTTCTATTATATTTCCTGCTGGTAAATCTAGCTTAATTTGAGCTTTATAAGATTTTCCAGAGTGCAAATTTATTGTTATATCAAATGTTAAGTTTTCTTTTAAGTCTTCTAATGTTACTCCTGCTTTTTTTAACAATTCCCCATGATTTATTTCTTCTTCTGCATCTGATTCATAAGAAGCAATATTTTTTGTTGCACATCTAAAGGCTAATACATCTCCTTGATTTGATATTTTTAAATTTTTGAAATTAGATTCTGTATCTCCTTTAAATATTATTACGTTTTCCACATTTTCTTCTTTATTTGTGAATATCTGCTTTTCATTTGTACTGTCTGGCTTATATATTTTTACTTCACCATTTTTATTTTCTCTTTTTATACTAAAGTTTTCTAAAACTATGCTTTCTATTGCTTGTTTACCTTCCTGATTTTTATCATTTTTTTCTATATATAAAAATATATCATTATTTTGGTCTATATCAAATGCCCATTTTTTACCTTCTACTTGCTTGTCCATTCCTTCACTTGTGCTAATTACAGTAATTTTAGAAAGATTGAATGGCATATTTTTTTCGCCATTTTCATTGTAATCTAACATTGTCATTAACAAAATGAATAATAATATTATTACTATTACTACAATTACTATTATATGAAAATATCTTTGATTTACTACTTTTTTTATTTTATCTAACATTATTTTCCTCCTAAAATGGTCAATTAGTCGGTCAAATGGTTCCGAGTTTATTTTGACCGGTCAATTTTAACCCGGAACCATTTGACCGTTTTTCTTTTTTCGTAATGTTTTAAAAAATTTTTTTAATATTGCTTCACATTCTTCTTGCATTATGCCTGTTTCTATTTCTACATTATGGTTAAATGTATAATCTTTTAATAGATTTAGTTTTGAGCCACACGCTCCTGTTTTTTCGTCCATTGTGCCTATATATACTTTTTTTATTCTTGAATTGATTAACGCTCCTGCACACATTGAACATGGCTCTAAAGTAACATACATTTCGCAGTCTAGTAATCTCCATGTGCCTAGTTTTTTACTTGCTTTTGAAATTGCTAGTATTTCTGCATGTTTTGTGGTATCAAGTTTTGTTTCTTTTTGATTATGAGCTCTTGCTATTATTTTTCCGTCTTTAACTATTACGCAACCTACTGGCACTTCTTGCTTTTCATAAGCTTTTTGTGCTTCTTTTAAGGCTGAAAGCATATATTTATTTTTCAATAATCTTACTCCTTTTATTGTCATTTGTGCCATTTAAACCTGGCACTGATGGCAATTTATTAATGGTGTGCCCAGAGGGACTCGAACCCCCATCGGTCGCTTAGGAGGCGACTGCTCTATCCTGCTGAGCTATGCGCACATTTTTTAAAGTATTTATATTATAACATATTTTATAAAATTTTCAACTATTGAAAAAATGTTTAT
>JAFRFO010000048.1 GCA_017434295.1 Clostridia bacterium | reverse complement strand
CCTTTCTGATATTTTGTTGGCTTGAACACTAACATTATATCACTAAGTTTGATATCTTTTTCTATAAGCTTTTAAAACAACACCAGCATAGCTGGCGGTTTTTTGTCTCGCTTGTAGCTCGACGCACTAAAGTGAATAAAATGCACCAAAATTGTTAAATAAATTTTGTCTAACAATTTGGGTGCACTTCAAAAATACTATTTTTATATTATGCAATATCATATCCATGTTTTTCTAAGTAATGTCTTGCATATGAACAAGTTGCAACTACTTTTCCATTTTTCTTTTCTATTTCTTTAATTGCTAATTCTACTAATTTTTGTGCTATTTTTTGACCTCTTAAGCTTTCATCTACAAAAGTATGGTCTATATTATATACCCCATCTTCTATTTGTTTATATGTTATTCTAGCCATTACTTCTCCTTTTTCATTAATTCCATTAATTTCATTTTCAGATATTTTAAATTCCATATTATTAATCCCTGTGTTTTATACACACTTTTTCCTTTCCCTTTTTATTTAATTATGTAGGTTATGCCTATATAACATTTTTTATTTTAAGTTTTAATTATAATTTATAGTTTTTACTATAGATTTTATTACAGTTTTTGCATAATGATTATAACATATACTATTAATATATGTAAAATATTTAAAAAACATTGCTTATGTTTACTCTGTATGATAGAATACAATAAATATAAAAAAGATGAAAGGAACGTGATTTAATATGAATAAACGTGATAATTATATTGATTGGGATACTTATTTTATGCTTATCGCAAAGATTTCTAGTATGAGAAGCAAAGATCCAAACACTCAAGTTGGAGCATGTATTGTAAATGATGATAAAAAAATTGTTAGCTGTGGTTATAATGGTGCTCCTACTGGTTTTAGTGATGAAATTATGCCTTGGAATCGAGAAGGAGATTTTATTAATACTAAATATCCTTATGTTTGTCACGCTGAACTTAATGCAATATTAAATTCAAATACAGATTTAAGAGGTTGCACAATTTACGTTGATTTGTTTCCTTGCAATGAATGTGCAAAAGCTATAATCCAATGTGGAATTAAAAAGGTTGTTTATTTATCTGATAAATATAATGGAACAGATGAAAATACTGTTTCAAAAAAATTGTTAGATGAGTGTGGAGTTAAATATGAACATTTTAATTCTCCAAATAAATCTTTTACAATTGAACTATAAATAAAAAAAGCAATATATATTGCTTTTTTTATTTTAAATGATTTATTAAAGTTTTTATTCCTATAATAATTAATACTATTCCACCAAATGCTTCTGCTTTTTTTCCATATTTATTTCCAACTCTACTACCTATTTTTACACCTATTACGGATATTACAAAAGTTATTATTCCTATTATAATAGAAATAGTAAATATATTTATTCTTAAAAAAGCAAAGGTAACTCCTATTGCTAAAGCGTCTATACTAGTTGCAATTGCCAAGCCAATCATTGTTTTAAAATCTGTTTTATCATTTAAACTTTCATTTTCTATTTGCATTGCTTCTTTTATCATATTGGCTCCTATCCCACTTAGCAAAATAAATGCAAACCAATGATCCACATTTTCTACAACTAGCTGAAATCTTACTCCCAACATATACCCTATTATTGGCATTATTGCTTGAAACAAGCCAAAATAGAGCCCTATAGTGACAAAATGGACGTGCTTTTTTTGCGCTGCCATTTGGGGCTGACTTTTCTTACTACTTGCAATTGATAAGCCTTTACAAATTGCTACTGCAAATGCATCCATTGATACTCCTATTGCTATTACTATTATTTCTATTATTGTCATTTTTTCACCTCTTGTTTAAGTATATTTAATAGAATAATAATATATAACAAAAAAGCAAATCCTTGCGATTTGCTTGTTGGTGGAGCGATTTCGAAACAGGTATGCGAAAAAATAACATACTTCATTTCAAGCTCTATTATATAATTCGATTTATTGTATTTATTTTAACATATTATTTATGCTTTTGCAATATTAAGATTTTTAAATATGGCATATTCGCCATATTTAAATAAAATTACAAAAAAACTTGAAATTTTATAAAATAATATATAATAAATTTGACAAATTAATTTATATTATGTATAATTAATATAGAAACTAAATATAATAACTATCAAGCGAAAGCTTATATAATAAAATGAGTCCTTTACGAGCGAAAGTCGGCTTCATGCTGTGAGTATTTTTTAATACCTAGCCGTAAAGGGCTTATCTTTTTTATGTCAAAAGGATTTTTCTTGCTATAAAAATTTTTCCAACCATTTTTATAATCATACAAATCAACTATCAATCCAAATTTTTCTTTTAGAAAATTATAATATCTTATGTCATTTTGTAAGAATGCTCTTTGAATAGCCCAATTACAATAATCAACAATTTGTAAACAAGCTTCTCCAGATGGAGTTTGAGGTAATATTTTTTGTACAGAGTCGATAGTTGTGTTTAACTTTTCTTCAGTATATGTTAATGAATCTTGAATTGCTTTTTCTAGTGGTTCTTGTCTTTTCTTATTTCCTCTTGTTGCTATGTATATATAATTATTTGTAGATAAATGTAATATGTTTTTAAACAGATTAGTAATCAAAGAATCATATAATTTTTGTGTATCGCCATTAAATTTTTTAAAAACATGTTCATTCTTTCGGGCAACTACTATGTTACAAGAAAATGGTAAGTCTTTTATTAATTTAAATACTTTATATCTTACTTCTGGACAATCATCTTTTGCGTGAAAAGCCATTTTTGTTTTTTCCATAGATGGAATATCCTTTAAATATTCATCATTTGATATATCGTTTTTTAATTCATTTAACTTCTTTCTTAAAAATTCTGGTTCAGTTGTTCTTATAAAGCCCATTAGTAATATTTTTGAAGCTCCATTTTCATTACCTACAATCCATTCTCCTTTTCTATTATAGAATGTTGTATCTCCAGATTCATCAACAAAGAAATATGTGTTATTATATATGTTTTCTTGCACAAATTATCTCCTTAACATTGGTTAGATTTTGTCCTGTGGATTTAATTATATCATAAAGATAGCTTATATTCTATAATTTCTAATTATTTTTTAAAAATTTAAGCAAAAATGACCCAAGGTTTCGAAAGTTTCTTGAGTACCACTCATATATATTTATACTATAATTTTGTTAAACAAACAAGTAATTTACAAAACTTTATAATTTTTGATTGGTTCGATTCTGCATAAAGTTGGAGCGGGTAGAGGGAATCGAACCCTCACCACCAGGTCGGAAGCATGGGATTCTACCATTAAACTATACCCGCGTGATAATTATATTATAGTATTTTTTTATAAAAAATGCAAGAGAATTCATTATGAACAGTTCTTTTTTCTAAGAGAACTGTTTAATTACTACTCTCTTGCTTCTTTTTTAATTCTTCTTTTTTCTTATCAAAATCCTCTAAAAATGTATGAGTTTCCCCATTTTTAGTATATGATAAAAGTGTATTTAAATTAACATTTTGTGCACTTCTATAAATATTCATATCTGCGTTTTTATATTTTTTTCTTAATTCTTTAATTAAACGCTTCATCTCTTCTCTCTTGCCTATTTCTTCATCTGTTGCAAGTGCTTCATTTTCTGTAAATCTACATGCACATTTTATAAAATCTAAATCATTTCTATCTCTCCAGCTAATAATATCTTGTTCTTTTACAAAACATAATGGTCTAATAAGTTCCATTCCTTCATGAAATGTACTATGAAGTTTTGGCATCATTGTTTGCATTTGTGCTCCATAAATCATTCCCATTAAAATTGTTTCAATTACATCATCAAAATGATGTCCTAGTGCTATTTTATTACAACCTAATTCCCTTGCTTTTTTATATAAATGACCTCTTCTCATTCTTGCACAAATATAACATGGATGATCTTCAATATGTGTTACTGTATCAAATATTTTTGTTTCAAACATTATTAACGGAATATTTAATATTTTGCTATTGTCTATTATTTTTTGTTTGTTTTCCTCATTATATCCTGGATTCATACATAAAAATACTACTTCAAATTTTAGTTTTCCATGTTTTAATATTTCTTGAAAACATTTAGCCATAAGCATTGAATCTTTTCCACCAGAAATACAAACTGCAATTTTATCCCCATCTTGTATCATGTCATATTCTTGTATGGCTTTAATAAATTTAGTCCATATTGTTTTTCTATATTTAGTTATTATACTTCTTTCTATTTCTTGATATCTTTCCATTTTTTTCTCCATTTGATTAACATATAATATTTTACCATATTTTAGAGGAAAAATAAAGATATATTAACAAAAAATATCTATTGTTTTTTATAAAATAATTACTCTTTTTAGACTTTTTAATATAAGAAATTATTGAACTTAGCAATAAAAAATAAGGTAAAAAATCAAAACGTTTTCTACCTTATTTTTTATTTTTAGTCTATTTATTTTATAAAACTATATTTCTTCTTCATTTTTTGCTAAGAACTTCCATGCAAATGCTGCTAATGCTGCACCTACTAATGGAGCAACTAAGAATACCCATACTTGAGAAAGTGCTGTTCCCCCAACAATTACTGCTGGTGCTAAACTTCTAGCTGGGTTAACTGATGTTCCTGTTAGTGGAATAAGTACTATATGTATTAATGTTAATACAAAACCTATTACTAATCCTGCATTTGATGAATGTTTTTCATTATGTGTTACCCCTAGGATTACTAATACAAAAATGAATGTTGCTATAGCTTCTACTATTAAAGCTCCTACCATTGTTAATCCAACAGCTGATTCAGCTTCAAATCCATTTGCTCCTAATAATCCATTATTTCCTATTTGTGTCATACTTACTATTAGGTTTAATAGTCCACTTGCAGCAAATGCTCCTGCTATTTGAGCTACTACATATCCGCAAAAATCTTTAAATGATAATTTTTTGTTAATAAACATTGCAAGTGATACTGCTGGGTTTACATGTCCTCCAGATATTCTTCCTACTGAATAAGCAATTGCTACTATTGCTAAACCAAATGCTATTGCTATTCCTTGAGCACCTATAGCAAATCCTGCTAATACTGCACTTCCACATCCAAATAGTACTAATATGAATGTTCCAATAAATTCACATACATATTTTTTCATGTTTTTCCCTCCTCTTTTTTATTTATAAAATGATTATATATTAATTTTATTTATATGTCAAAACTTTTTTTAATTCTCGACTAATTATTATAAAAAAGAAATCACTTTATTAATATAATAAAGTGATTTCTTTTTACTTATTTCTTTCTTTCAATTTTTGATTTATCATTTTAATAATGTTACTTTCTATAAAATAGCTTATACATAACCACAAACCATATATAGCAAATACTATTATAAATACAATTAAATTAATAGTTGCTAAATTTACTGAAAATATTTTAACTTGTAATAATAAACACATTACAACTATAATTAAAGCATTTAATAGCATTAAAAGTAGTGATTTAAAAGGGTGTTCAACTAAATATTTATCATACATAGTTTTATTATCTTTAAAATATGCAATTATTCCAACAATTAAAAAGAATAAATAATATACAGAACCAGCTATAATTAGTTGTAATACTAATGTCTTAATATTTTGTAATTGCATTATTTCTGTATTAAATACTTTTTCTCCCGCAATTAAATAAATACAAGCATAACTTATCATTAATAATGTAATTCCAATAGGATATCCTAATAATGAATTAATTATTGTATTTTTTAATAAACTATCTTTTTTCATATTTTTATCCTCCTTTTATATTTCTAAAAATTCTTTAATCTTTGGTATATATCTTCTAGAAGCATAAGATTTATTTCCACTAATAAAATTAATAACTATAGTTCCGAGTATCTTAAAATCAATGTTTTCAACTAAATTAAAATTAACAATTTCAGAATTTGATATTCTTGTAAAACATTTTTTATCTAAAATTGATTCAAGTTCATAAAGCCTATTTTTTATTGTATATAATTCATGATTACTTCTTACATAAACCTTACCATTTTCTGAATAAACCGTTTCAATATCTTTTTGATTTAAAATATACATTTTATCATCTTTAACTGCCTTTAATGTTTTTTGATTTATTGAGGAAATACTATCTATTATATTAGTTATTTCTTCATCCATCTTATTAGTATAAATTATTATTTTAGATTCATTATACTTTTCATCAACCTTTATTTCTATATCCATTTTTATCTCCATTCTTTCCTTACTAAGAGTATTATAGCATAATAATTATATTTTTTCACTATTCTATAACTATATGGTCTTTTTTAAGCAATAACTGGTAAAAAGCTTTTACTAACCACAAAAAAAACGAACTTATATAAGTTCGTTTGTTTGGAGCAGGTAGTGGGAATCGAACCCACGTCATCAGCTTGGAAGGCTGAGGTTCTACCATTGAACTACACCTGCATTTCCTATCGACAATAGTTATTATAATGCCTTTTAGTTATTTTGTCAATACTTTTTAGGAAAAAAAATTAAAATAGTAGAATTTATATTTATTCCATTGCTAACCAATTCTCATAAAATATAAATTCTACTAATAATATTTATCCCATATAATCTCTTAATTTTTTTGATCTTGATGGATGTCTTAATTTTCTTAATGCTTTTGCTTCTATTTGACGAATTCTCTCTCTTGTTACTTGGAATTCACGTCCTACTTCTTCAAGAGTTCTTGCTTTTCCATCTTCTAAACCAAATCTTAGTTTTAATACTTTTGCTTCTCTAGGAGTTAAAGTATTCATTATTTCTTCAAGTTGTTCTTTTAATAAAGTATATGCTGCTGAATCATGTGGTGCTGGACTATCATCATCTTGAATGAAATCTCCTAAATGGCTGTCATCTTCCTCTCCGATTGGCGTTTCTAAAGATACTGGATCTTGTGCTATCTTTTGTATTTCAACTACTTTTTCTACTGGAATTTCCATTTCTTCTGCAATTTCTTCAACAGATGGCTCTCTTCCTAATTGTTGTAATAAATGTCTTGACGTTCTAATTAATTTGTTTATTGTTTCAACCATGTGTACTGGAATTCTTATTGTTCTTGCTTGGTCAGCAATTGCTCTTGTAATAGCTTGTCTTATCCACCATGTTGCATAAGTACTAAACTTAAATCCTTTTGTATAATCAAATTTTTCAACAGCTTTAATTAATCCCATGTTTCCTTCTTGTATTAAATCTAAGAATAGCATTCCTCTTCCAACATATTTTTTAGCAATGCTTACAACAAGTCTTAAGTTAGATTCTGCCAATTTTTGTTTTGCTTCTTCATCATTTTCTAATATTCTTTGAGCTAAATCTAACTCTTGCTCAAATGTTAAAAGTGGAATTCTACCAATTTCTCTTAAATACATTCTAACTGGATCGTCAACATTTATTCCTTCATAACTTGTTTCGGTTATTTCATCTAATTTTAAGTTTTCTACTTCTTTTAAATCTTCTACATCTGGCTCTTCATCAAAATCATCATCATTAAGTAAGTTTACACCTATTTCTTCAAAAGCATCAAATACTTGGTCTATTTGCTCTGGCTCAACATCATCTAGTTCTTTTGCTAAATCTCCATAAGTAATCTTTCCTTGTTCTTTAGCTTTTTTTAGAATAGAATTTACTTTTTCTTCTTTAAGTTTGTTTTTTGCTTGTTTTTCTTCCTCAGTTGAAGGCTCGTCTTCACCATTATATTCTTTATTTTTTTCAATTTCTTCTTTTAATTCTTGCTTTGCAGCTTCTTTTTTGGCTTTTAATTCTTCTTTTTTAGCTTTTTCTTTTTTGGCTTTTATTTCTTCATTTTCTACCTTTGTCTTTTCTTCCTTCTTTGTTTCAGCCTTTTTTACTTCTTTTTCTGCCTTTGGCTTTTCCTCTTTCTTTGCTTCAGCTTTTTTTACTTCTTTTTCTGCCTTTGGCTTTTCCTCTTTCTTTGCTTCAGCTTTTTTTACTTCTTTTTTCTCTGCCTTTGGCTTTTCCTCTTTCTTTGCTTCAGCCTTTTTTACTTCTTTTTTCTTTGCTTTTGGCTCTTCTTTCTTTGCTTCATCTTTTTTTACTTCTTTTTTTGCCTTTACTTTTTCTTCTTTTTTAACTTCTTCTTTTTTAGTAGATTTTTTACTTGCTGTAATCTCTTTTACTTCTTCGACTATATTTTCATCTTTCTTTTTTCTAGGCATTTCTATTTCCCCCTACCTTATTTTGGCAATTTTATATATAATTTCATTAAGTTCATTTAACAATTTTTCTTGTTCTTCTTTGCTTATATCTTTACCTCTTAAATTTATAATTTCTTGTTTTCGTTCTAATAATTTTTCTTTTTCATAGTTTTTAAGCAAATCATCAATTGCTTTTTCTGTATTTTCAATTCCATAATCCTCTGCAAGAATTGCAGTTACATGATTTTGTTCTTCTTCTGTCATCATGTCTATTATACCATTTATATTACTATTTCCTTTTTCAAACTCTTCATACAATTTAGTTGCTATTTTTTTGTCAATTTCATATTTAAATTCATCAGCTTTAACATTTTGCTTAATTATTTCATAAACATTATAATTTTCATCTAATAGCAATGATAAAATTGTATCTTCTCTTTTCTTGATTTTATCAGAAACTTTTGTTTCTTCTTTTTTTATTGAAGCCACAACTCTAGTTTTTTCTAGCACTTTTTCAGGTTTTCCATTTGAATATTTAAGTTTATTAACCTGTGCATATATTGCTTCTTTAGATATATTATATGTTTTTGCTATATTTTCAATGTATACTTCTCTTTCCATAGTATTTTCAACTGATGATATTAATTTTGATATTTCATTTAAAAATTTTATTTTATCTGGTGCGTTTTCTAGATTTAAATCTTTTTTTAGTATTTTAACTTTGTATTCTATTAGTGAAATTGCTTTATCCATTAAGTTTTGGAATCTTGCATTTCCAAATTTTATGATATATTCGTCTGGGTCTTTAGCGCCTTCCATTTGTAAAATTCTCATATCACAACCCATGTTTTGTAAAATTTCTATAGACCTTAAAATAGCATTTTGACCTGCTCCATCTGAATCGAAACCTAATATTACTTGCTCTGAACTTCTTCTAAGTAGCCATCCTTGACTTTGTGTAAGTGCTGTTCCAAGTGCTCCTACAACATTTGTTATTCCTCTTTGATGAAGCGAGATTACATCCATATATCCTTCAACAATAAGTATTTTCTTCAAATCATGCTTTTTAGCTACATTTAGTCCAAATAAGTGCCTTCCTTTACTGTAAACAATGTTTTCTGGAGAATTTATATACTTTGGCTTTGAATCATCTAAAACTCTTCCACCAAACGCTATAACTTTTCCTCTAACATCACATATTGGAAACATTAGTCGGTTTCTATATCTGTCTATGTATTTTCCATTTTCATTTTTATTTACTAAGCCTGATTCTAGTATTTCTTGTTCTTTGAAACCTTCTTTTTTTAATGCTTGGTATAATTCATCAAACTTGCCTGAAAAGCCTATTTTATAATCTTTTAATGTATCATTACTTAACTTTCTTTTCTTTACATATTCTTGTGCAATTTTTGCTTCTGGCTTATATAGATTTTGATGATAAAATTCTGCTGTGAATTCATTTACTTTATAAACTTTTGCTTTTAGTTCTTCTTTTGCAGAATCTTCATTATTCTCTAGGTTTGGTAATTGTATATTACTTCTTCCGTGCTAGGTTTTGTACTGCTTCTATAAAGCTTATGTTTTCAATTTTGGATACAAAAGAAAATACATTTCCTCCTACTCCACATCCAAAACAATGAAAAATTTGCTTGTCTGGTGAAACTGAAAATGATGGAGATTTTTCGTTATGAAATGGACATAAGCCAAAGTAATTTCTTCCGCTTCGCTTTAAATGCACATATTGTCCTATAACATCCACTATATCGTTTGCTTGTCTAACTTCATCTATTATAGCTTCGCTGTAACGCACGGATTTCCCTCTCTTTCTATATTTTTAACGTTTTTTATAAAAATAAAAAACACTAATATACATAATTATATTATTCGACATATTTTACATAAATCCTTCTTCATGTGTCAAAAAAATGCAATAAAAAAGAAGATATAAATTATATCTTCCTTTTTATCGCTCCCATTGGTCCAAACACACATGGTGTTTCACATTTCCAGCCTGGGAATGTACAACGAGCTCCCTTTGAATATGGTAATAAATACTTGTATACTTCTTTATTAGTTTCTTTTGTTGCTTCTATATATTTTTTCATAGTATCTAATGTTTGCTCCATTATTTCTAATTGAGCTGCTCCACAAAGTCTTTCTGTACATTTTAAAACAAAGTTTTCTACTGTACCTCTTTCATTTATTTGTAATAACATTCCTTGTGGATAATAATCTTTTAAAGATGATATATCTTTTAGCCATTCTTCTTCTAATTCTGTTCCTCTTATAATTGGTGGTACATAGTATTTAGGCTCATCTAATAAATTAACTTCATAGCATAAAGTTCTATGGCGTTGTGCTTGTGCAAGTTCTGCAAAGCTTGCTAAATATGTAGTTGAATAATTTTCTCCGAATTCTTCTTTTCTATTTTTTCTTTTTGCAAAGAATGATAATTCTCTCTTTTTTATATCAGCATTTAATTCATCAACTTTTACATCTGGAAGAGCCTCTAAAAACTCTTTAAATACTTCTTTTAACTTGATATCAAAACTTGTATTTTTTGTTTCATCTTTTATAAAGTTTTCAAAGAAGTGTGCTATATAGTTTAATTGTCCAAAGTTAACTGAATACTCCATTACAGTTGCAGGAGTAAATACACTTATTAAATATCTTGCGTTTTCTTGAGCTAATTTTTGAACTCTTTTCTCCTCTATTTTTGGATATGCTTTTGCAATTTCTTTTTTATATATTTCTATCCATTTTTCATATAATACTCTTTCTGCTTCAGATGGCTCCATTTTGGTATATCTAGCTGATTTTTCAGATGTATTATACATTTTTTCATTGTTTAATATCATTGCTAATATTTTTGGAATTCCTTCTAAACTTAAGTTATATGTTGGATGATTAAATACACTGTGATGACCTGACTTTAATGTCATGTTTGCTCTTTTTGCTGTTTTTTCTTCTGGTTCGTTAAATAGTGTTTCTAATGTATCTGGCAAATAGCATATTCCAGCTGATTTTCCCGAAAAATTTAGTGCTTCCTCCTTTGGCATTTCATATCCTAATTTTGTTGATGCGATTACTTTAATTTTCATTTTTTAAACCTCCCATTTTGGTACATACTCTTCTTCATGTTCTCCCAAATCCTGCATATAGCCATTTTTCAAGTCTAATTCATAAACGTAATTTTCTATTTTCTGATATTCTTCTTTTGTTAGTTTTCTATTTAAGTTCTCCACATCTTTTGCTAAATATGTGGGAAAATATTGTGCCATAATGCTTACATATACTTCTTCATCTATATTTTCTTTTATCCATTTTAGTACTTGTTTACTGTTTTCTATTTGGTTTGGTAATATCAAATGCCTTACCATTAGGCCTTTTTGCATAATTCCTTCTTCATTTAGTTTTGGTGCTCCTACTTGCCTATACATTTCTTTTATTGCGTTTGTTGTTATTTCAAAATAATTATTTACTTTTGAATACTCTTTTCCAAGTTTATTATAATAATATTTTAAGTCTGGTAAATATATATCTATATAACCTTCTAGCATCCTTAATGTTTCTATATTTTCATATCCATTTGTATTATATACTATTGGAATTATTAAGCCCTTTTTCTTTGCTATTTTTATTGCTTCTATTATTTGTGGTACATAGCTCGTAGGTGTTACTAAGTTGATATTTTCTACTCCTTTTTCTTGTTGTTTTAGAAAAATCTCTGCAAGCTCATCTATTGTTATTTCTTTTCCTTTACCGAAGCTGACTTATTTCATAGTTTTGACAATATATACATTTCATTGTGCAATTAGAAAAAAATACTGTTCCTGATCCTTTTTCACCACTTATACATGGTTCTTCAAAATTATGTGTTGAATATAATGCAATTTTTACTTTGTTGCTAGACTTACAGAATCCGTATGCCTCCAGCTGTTCTATTTACCTTGCATTTGTGTGGACATATTGTACATTTATTTAGTATATCTAACATTTCATATCCTTTCCATTTGTAATTATGTTTTTTTAGTTATTGTTCTTTATTATTAAAAATAATCATGTCTAAAAATCTATTTTTTTATATATCAACACTTTGGGGTTACTCTTTTTCTACTTTTTTTATTACTATGTTTTCTCCTTGTTTTTCTAATGTAACTTCCTTTTTATTAAATTTACTCATGTTTTCTTTAACAGCTTTTGTTATATTTTCTTCTGTTGCTTGCTTTTGACTTAGTTCTTTTATTGTTTCATCTGATAAGTTTTTTATTATTGCTTTATTTCCACTTTCATCTGTGTAATCTACTAAATATTCAACAATATGAACACTATATTCATTATCATTTTTTTCTATTTTTTTTATATAAAAACTATCTTTTATTGCATCTATTTGTAGTTCTTTTGTTATATATATTTGTTTTTCTTCATTATAAGTTATAAATTCTGTTCCATCATTTGGAAATTCTTTGTTTAAAGTATTTCCAAATAAATCATTTATCGTGCCTTGTACTTTAGATTTATCTATTTCGTAATCATCTATGTTTTTTCTAACTATTCCCCAAATCCACTTTTCGTCTGCGTTTTGTGGGTTGTCGAACTCTGGCAAAGCAATACCTGTTATTTCTTTATAACTATATATTTTATCCATATATTCTTCTATTTGGTTTATTTCTTCTAATGTTACTTCTGCTTTGGCTAGGCTATTTTTGTATACTACCATGCTTATAAAAATTATTAGTAATATTATTATTGTTACTATCATTTTTTTCATGGCGTGTCCTCCTGATTTTTATTTTAGCATAGTAGTTTTTTTTATTCAATATTTATTTTGAAAATTTTGAGAAAATTTAGTACAGTAAAAATCGGTCAATTGGTTCCGGGTTCCAATTGACCGATTTTAGACTTGTAACTTCATTCTTTTGTATAAGCCTCTTTATTTAATCCTTCATATTCTTCTTTTAATTTATCTCTAATTATTTTATTAACTTCTAAATCTTCTCTACATTTTAATAGTCTTTTTTTATTTTCTTCTAAGCTTATTAGCTTTTCTGTTGCCAAATATCTTAGTTCTTCATCAGAAAATTCAAATATTTGCTTTGTTTCAGTTTTTTCCATATCTTTGTTTTTCCTTCCTTTTTATACCTATTTTAATCTGTTGTATTATAGAATATTCTTATGCTATTTTCTCAAATTCTGTCTTATAATACTCAATGTCTTTTTTATATACGTTTGCTTCAGTTGTTTCTTGCTCTATTTTTTGTTCTAATACTTTTAATTCCTCTGTTGCTAATATTATAAATAGCATTAGCTGTTCTCTTGTTAACTCATCAATTGATACTGTTTTAGCTTTTATTTCACTATATAGCTTCATACTTTCTTCTTTGTTAAGTTTTATATCATTAGTTGGTTCTTTGGTTTCTTCTGCCTTTAGTTCAACTTTTTCTTCTGGTTGTGGTAATGCCACTAATTGTTTCTTTTTAAATATTCTTTTAAAAAACGCTTTTATTCTTTCTATAAAACTTTCTTTTTTTATTTCCTTTTCCATATCTTTTTACCTTTCTTTTTTATACCTCAAAATAATTCTACCATATAATTCTACCATAAATATACAGTATAATTTAAAAAGTAACAAAAACTTAATGTATTTGTTATGGTTTTGTAATAAAATTGCCAATTAAACGCGGAACCATTGGCACTATGGTTTAGAATCAGGAACAAAATAAAAAAACCTACAAATTGTAGATTTTTCTATTTGAAAATTAATTAAATTAACATTAATATAGCTGTTTCTGCACCGTCACCTTTTCTTGGTCCAGCTTTAACTATTCTTGTATATCCTCCTACGTTTTTGTCAGCGTATTTTGGAGCGATTTCGTTGAATAATTTTGCTGGTAGG
>JAFRFO010000047.1 GCA_017434295.1 Clostridia bacterium | reverse complement strand
TCTATCCATTAAGTTCTTTTGTAAGTAAGCTTCTTTTTTCTGTAAGTTAATTTCTGTACCCTTTGTTACGAATATAGTATTATAATTATCTAATAAACCATTATCAATCATTTCATAGAACTTTTGACGAATTTTTACTGTTGACCAAAATTCATCACTTTCAAACAGCTCTAACGTCCGTTTGTTTGTCATTCCTCTCCATACGCTTCTGTAACTCCAATCAATACAGTCTGCATACGTCTTTGGTTTTAACCCTCTTGGCTTTAATTCTGTTTCATTTAAAATATTTACTATTGCTTCTGAACTTGCTAAGACTACATCATCAACATCCCAGAAAACATTTTGCTTAGTATTGTTTGTTTTCTGTATTCTAATTTTCATAGCATGATTTTCACCCCTTTCACATATAATTGTTTCTTATTTTTAAGCTATTTTTCTTAATTTCATGCATATAATAACATATTTTGCTAGTTTTGTCAAGTATGAATTTTATATGAACATCATTTAATATTTGATACTTGACAAAACTCCTTTTTTATGTTATACTTCATCATAAATTCAAAGAGAAAATTTATACATTTTGAATTACGGTTAAGTTTTATACAGATTCAAAGTGAAGATTTCTACCATTTAGACTACGATTTTTTGAATACAGTAGTTCAAATTGTCGATTTTTTCACTTTCAATTTTTCTTCTCCGTAGTCCAAATTGAAAAAAATCGACGTTTTTGACTATATAAATAATATACAGATATATATAAATAATATACAGATATTTATTTTAATATACAGAAGTATAGCACAACTCTTTTCAAACTTTCCTTCAATTACATGTTTCATTATATTTTTATTTACATTTTTAATAAAATAAGGAGTGATGTAATATATGTTTGTACGAGTACCAAAACCAATTATAAAATACTCATGTAAAGAAAATCACTTGTTACTTCCTGTATATCTATATTCAGCTATTCATATGAATATTAATCATAACTGTCTTGTAGATACTAATTTAGCTCATATCATTGAAACATTTAATCCAAATGAAGATGTTAGAAAAGGTTATCATAGGAAATATGATGAAGTATTAAACTTAATGCTTTCTGGGTTAAGTGATAATTTTAGTGAGTGTATCGAATTAAAAAGTCCAAAGAGTAATAATATTCAGTTGATAAGTAAAACAGAAAGACTACAATATTATTTCTTAGATAGAGAAGTACAATATGATGGTAATTTTATTCAATTAGACTATAATGAATATTTTTATTTAATAGATAGTATTACAGAAATTAATAATAAATCAGATACTACAAAAAAATGGAATCTAGTCGATTTAATTAATTTTTATATATATCTAAAGATGCAAATAGGACTATATGAGTATCTTTCAAAAGAAAAGAAAAAGAATCTTGTGATGAAAGAAAGTATATCTACTTTAGCTGATGTAATGAAAGTCGGTAAAAAAACAATTACTAAATATACTAATGAATTAATAGAACTAGATATGATAGAAATAAAAGTGGGTAGTTTTATGGAAAGTAAAAGTACAGAATATTATTTAAGTAATAAATGGAAGGAAAATATATAATGAATAATACTAATAATAAAGTATTTACTCAAAGTATACCAAATGAAAATGGAATAATTCAACTAAAAAATATTAGCTGGTTAGATGTTGAAAATGATGGGAATACCTTTGTATATGAATGTCCTATATGTCAAAATAATGACTCAAATACTAATACTTTAAGTATTATAAGAGATAACTTGGGTTACAAATATACTATTTTTACTTGTTGTAACTGTCATTACCTTGTGCATAAAACAGAAATAGAAACTACCGAAAGTTTTAATGGTTATAATTTTCATTGGAAAAATAAATATGATAAATATAATTGCGTCAAAGAAGCCTTTACAATTAGCGATAAAAAAATTAGTAGGAAACAAGTAGGATATATTCAATCATTCTTTAGATATAGAAATGAAGCTCTAGCTCAAAGTGGAATAGATTATAGACATGGTTATGATATACAAGATACGAGTTATTTAAAGTTTGAATTAATTTAATAAATATAAAGGAGAATTATTAATAATGGAAATGCGTATTATTGATGTTATAAATAAAAAGAATGATTATGATTGGGTAGAGAAAAAAGTTAAAACAATATTAGATTCATTAGAATATTGTGATGGTAATTCAGATAAAATTATGTTAGATTTTTGTAATCAATATGGAATTGAAATTGGTCAAACAGCTAAGTTTTGGAAATTAATCCATAATGTAGTAGCACAACAATACATGAAATATTTAAATGCTTTAGAACAAAAGATTGAAGTCGATGGTGTAGATGTATATGATAACTATGCTGAATGTTGTTTTAAAGATGAAGAAGAGAAATTGTAAAATAATATGAGTAGTATGGATAATATAATTGGATTCCCTGAAAATAATGGAATAAAATTTTATATAACACCTGATTATGATAAACCTATTAAAATGGTATATGAAGGGGATAATTTTGTTGTTAATATAAAAGGAATAGAAACAAATGATGCTAATGAAGCTAATAAAAATAATATAGTCACTTTTACTAAAACAATTAAAGTAACAAAAGAAGAAGCTGAATCTATAAAAGAAATATTAGAGAAAATGAAACAAGCTAATGGCGGTAAATTAGAAAGAATTTCATGTTCTTTTGAGCCTTTAAATAATAGCTTGGATAAAGGAATTATATATTTTAGAAATAAAGATAATAATGATAATGACAATAGTGAAAATTATAGGAAAATAAATTATGAGTGACTATGAAATTAAAATGAATGAAGTTAATCAAATTATTACTCAGGATGGTTTAAAAAAATGGTTAAGAAATCAAAACAGGGAACAAGAAAAGAAAAACAATAAGGATAAAGGCACAAAAGAAAAGAATAAAAACAGGGACAAAAATAGAGAAAGAGATAGCTTTGAAAAAATATTTATTGGTAAAATAAATTTTGATAAAGTTAGAGAATTAATTAAAGAAAATAAAGAATATGAGTAGAAATAGGCAAAAGAAATATAATTTATTAAATAAAAAATTTGGTTCATGGACTGTTATATATGAAGCTGAACCTTATAGAAATAAAACAAATACTTATACAAGACGCAGATGGCATTGCAAATGTAAATGTGGTAATGAAGAAGATATTATTGAACAAAATTTGATTAGCGGGAAAAGTGTACAATGTAAACAATGTAGATGGAATAATAGAAAAGAAAATATTGAAATAGGAAAAATTTATGGTAATTTAAAAGTACTAAAACTGGATAAAGAATATAGAAATAGAAACGATTTATTAGATTCTCAAAAGAAATGGTTATGTGAATGTCAATGTAATAATAAAACAATTAGAAGTTACTATGGTAATTATCTATTAAATTCTAATGCTCCAAGAAGATGTGGAAAAATTGGATGTGACGAAACTAAAAATGTTATAAAAGATGGTAAATTAATTAAAACCACTTGCAGCAAATGTAATAAATTAAAACCAATAGAAGAATTTAGAAAAGGTGAGCATGTTTGTTTAGAATGTAATCCCTATAAAATTTTTATGAATGATAAAGAAAAAGATTTAAATAAAAGATATTTAACATATCAAACAAGAGCAAAGAAAAAGAAAATTAATTTTGAATTAACTAAAGAAGAATTTGATAATATTACTAATCAACCTTGTTTATATTGCGGAGAATATACAGAGGGGAAGGAAAATGTTGGTATAGATAGAATAGATTCTAATAAAGGCTATATTAAAGGGAATTGTGTTCCATGTTGTGTAAATTGTAATTTAGGTAAGTATACCTCTAATGTATCTGTATGGCTAAAAAGGATGCGTAAAATAAGTGAACGTTTTCAGCTTATACAAGATTATTTAGAAAAAAATAATTTTGATATAAATTTAGAGCTAGATTAATTTATACTAGCTCTATTTTTTATTTTTAAAAAATTTTTAAAAAATTTTTTTAAAAAATTTAAAATTTTTTATTTTTAAAATTAAAATGAAATTGTGGAAGCTATTGTGATAAGAAAAATAAAAAAAGTAATAGTTGTAAGTAATATGTAAATTCGACTATTGATTTATATATTATTTTTTTTATATAAATACGCAAAATTCCAAAAAATCAGGCTTCTTAAAGGAATCTGAGCCTAAAATCAGACCCTATTCCAGCCCATTCAGGGCATAATTCATAGTCCACAGGACTTAAAACGGAGGTACACAAATGAAGAAGACTAGTTATGCACAGGAAGAGCGTCAGTTTCTTAAAAATTTGCTCATAATGGCAATCATTGGACTTTTCATCGTAGTAATTACCAACGCAAATTACAAGAAAATTCAAGAAGAAGCTGACCATCGTATTGATGCCGCAGTTGATGAAGCATATGAAGCTGGATATGAGGTTGGCTTTTCGGAGGGATATGAATCCGTTAATCCAATACATAATGTTGAAAACTGGTTAGCTGATGTAGAAGTTGCAAATGTTATTGAAGAAGATGGAGTAGACACAATCAAATTGATAGATGGCAATGGAGATTTATGGGCACTTTGCTATGATGCAGAGTAACTAAAAATCATACACAGAAAAACAATAAAACAACAAAAGAACATTAAGGAGGTTTAACTAACATGAGAAAGGCAACACCATACAAGGGCTGCAACATCATTCGTGTCGAAGGTTGTTATTGTATTTATCGTAATGGAATTTTTCAGGTAGAAACACCAACGTTCTCGGAAGCAGTTGAATGGATTAATAACAACTAATTTCATTTAAAGGTTTTCTAAAGGGTTTGTACCTTAAACAAGCCCTATTCCAACTCCTTTAAGGAGTATATATTAATAGTCGAGAGACTTAAAATGGAGGTTTATCATGGAGTACACGAAGGAGAACATCGGCAGCATTATCAAGAAGATGGACAACAACGAGAACAACAAGGTTTTGCGTGTCAACCAGTTGAAGTGGGAAGATAGGCTTGGTTACACCACCAACGGTAACATCACCAACACCACATTCTTCAATGAGGCACAGAGGCACGTCAACAAGGTCATCGAGGATAGCATGAGCAACGTGAGTTTTTCGTCCGATACGACCACGATGGAGTACTATAACTCTATCAAAGAAAGCATTCTCTATTCTGTGATGATGGAGTACAAGGCTGGTCGTTACAACGCACCGAACGAGATGATGCGCGTTCTGAACCTTGCGTATACCTATCTCTGGAAGTTGTTCGACATGGATAACAACTACGACGAGAAGCAGGAGAAT
>JAFRFO010000046.1 GCA_017434295.1 Clostridia bacterium | reverse complement strand
TTAATTATTTATTTATTAATTATTTATTTATTAATTATTTATTTATTTTTATTTTATAATTAATTTTTATGATTTTAAATTATTTTAATTTTTAATAATTATTATAATTGATTTAAAAAAACATTTCACTAATATTATTTTTTTACATATTATACTACAAAAGAACAAATTTTGCAAAAAATAAATGAATAATATTAAAAACTAAAAAATTATTTTTTTAAAATTTTAATGAAATTAATTAAATTATATTTAGAAAGGAATTAAAAAATGCAAAATCTTTTTAGATCAAATTATAATAACTTAATTAATAATAATTATTTAAAAAGTAATAACTTATATCATGAAAATGATTATTATGAATTTGAAAATCGTGGAAATACTTCAAATTTAAAAAAGAATAAAAAGAAAAAAAATTTTAAAACATTAAAAAATAATACAATTCACTCATTAAATGATGTTGAATATTTTTTAAATAATTTAAGTCAATTTATAAGAGGAGTTAAAATATATAAATTAATAAAGAAATAAAATAATTATTAATTTTATTTCTTTATTATTATTTAATTATTAACATTTTTCACTGCCAAAATTTCCGTCCTAGATGGCACTGCTAAAAAGCATCCCATTTGTCACTATTCTCTTGTATATATTTGATTAAATTGTTCATCCTCTTTTCCTTCAATTAAAAATTTAACACTATTTACTTCATTTAATTCTGTTAATGAATAAACAATTGAATTAATTAAATTATTTTTAGCATTTTCTTTTTCCATATCATAATTTAAAAAATCTTTTGATAAATCTAATACTAAGCAGTCTTTATCCAAATATGCTTTTAATACTTTTGTATTTTTGGGAATTATTTTTTCTAAATTATCCTTTTTAGGACCAGCTTTTAATAAATTAAATATTTTTTCATAAGGTATATTCATCATTTCCCTAATATCTACTAATTTTGTTTCTATTTCTAATTTATTTTTTTCTTTATTAGGAAAATATATATTTACACTTGCCATTCTTTCTTGTTCTTCTGTAATTTCTTCTTGAGGAGTATATTCTTCTCCTATTGATGTTTCTTGGCTACTATTTTTAGCCATTCTTATTGCAAAAAAACCACCAACTACAATTAAAATAATTAGAATTCCAACAATTATTCTTAACTTATTTTTATCCATAATAACCTCCAACAAAATATATTATTATTTATTAATATATATGATTTGTTTGTCCGAATTATTCCTTTTTTTTCCATTTGACAAAATGCCAATTTCCGTATAAAATAAAGGGTGAAATATTAACGAATAAGACATTAAATTTCGTATAAAAATAAAATGAGGTTTATAGGTAAATCCCAAATTATAAAAACCTAAATATATAATACAAGGATAATGAAATATGGATACTTTACATGTTGGATTGGATGTTGGTTCCACAACCGTTAAAATAATAGTTTTAGATGAAAATAAACAAGTAATATATAAAGATTATCAAAGACACTATTCAGACACAAAAAACACTGTTTGTAATGTTTTAGAGAACTTGCTTACAATGTTCCCAGAAAACACTTTTACACTTGCTTTAACTGGGTCTGGTGCAATGAGTGCTGCCAAATTTTTGGGAGTAAACTTTATACAAGAAGTTGTTTCTTGTAAAAGAGCAGTTGAAAAATACATACCACAAACTGATGTAGTTATTGAATTAGGTGGAGAAGACGCTAAAATAATATATTTTGATAAAACAATAGAACAACGTATGAATGGTACTTGTGCAGGTGGTACTGGTGCATTTTTAGACCAAATGGCATCACTTTTACATACAGATACAGCAGGTTTAAATGAATTAGCAAAAACCTACAATACAATATACCCTATTGCTTCTCGATGCGGAGTTTTTGCAAAAACAGATATACAACCATTAATAAACGAGGGTGCAGCAAAAGAAGACATTGCAGCATCTATTTTCCAAGCTGTTGTAAATCAAACAATTAGTGGTTTAGCTTGTGGTAGGCCAATTAGAGGAAATGTTGCATTTTTAGGAGGCCCTCTAAACTATTTATCTGAATTAAGAAAGAGGTTTATAGAAACACTTAACTTAACACCAGATGAAGTAATAGTACCAGAAGAAGCTCATCTTTTAGTTGCAAAAGGTGCAGCTCTAGATTCATTAGAAACAGAAGCAATTACAGTTGAAGAATTAAAACAAAAAATAGAAAATTTAAAAGTTTCAAAAGATAATACAACTAAGCCAATCGCGCCATTATTTAATAATGAAGAAGAGTATAAAGAATTTAAAGAAAGACATAATAAAGCAAAAGTAACTAGAAAAGATTTATCTACATACGAAGGAGACTGCTACTTAGGTATTGATGCAGGTTCTACAACAACAAAACTAGTTTTAATAGATAGAGATGGAAACCTTCTTTATTCTTTATATGGAAGTAATGAAGGAAATCCGTTAAAAAGCGTTATGAATATGCTTAAACAACTATATGACGTACTACCAGAAAAGGCAGTTTTAAGATATAGTGGTGTTACTGGATATGGTGAAAAGCTAATTCAAACAGCATTAAATGTTGATTTAAATGAAATTGAAACAATAGCTCATTATACAGCTGCAAAACAATTTGAACCAGATGTTACTGCAATAATTGACATTGGTGGCCAAGACATGAAATATATAAAACTAAAAAATGGTGCAATAGATAATATCATGCTTAATGAAGCTTGTTCTTCAGGATGTGGTTCATTTATTGAAACTTTTGCAAAAAGCTTAAATCTTGAAATATCTAAATTTGTTGAAGAAGCAATAAATGCAAAAAGACCAGTTGACTTAGGTTCAAGATGTACAGTATTTATGAACTCAAAAATAAAGCAAGCTCAAAAAGAAGGATATTCTGTAGGAGATATTTCTTCTGGACTTTCATATTCTGTAATAAAAAACGCTATACAAAAAGTTATGAAAGTTAGAAATACAGACACTTTAGGAGACCATATTGTTGTACAAGGTGGAACTTTTTATAATGATGCTGTTTTACGTGCTTTTGAAAAAATAGTTGGTAAAAATGTTATAAGGCCAGATATTGCAGGTCTTATGGGAGCTTACGGAATGGCTTTACTTTCAAAAGAACAACACGAAGCAAACTTAGATATGGAATATCACTCTACAATACTTAAAACAGATGAACTAGATAAATTAGAAATAAAAGTTACACATACTAGATGTAATATATGTGAAAATCATTGTAAATTAACAATAAATGCATTTAGTAACGGTCAAAGACATGTATCTGGAAACCGTTGTGAAAGAGGTGCTGGAATAATAAATAAAAACAAAAAACTTCCAAACCTTATTCAATATAAATATAAAAGATTATTTGATTACACACCTTTAGAAGAAAAAGATGCACCACGTGGAGTAATAGGAATTCCAAGAGTTTTAAATATGTATGAAGATTACCCATTCTGGTTCACTTTCTTAACCAATCTAGGTTTCCGTGTAATATTATCAGAAAAAAGTACAAGAAAAACATACGAAAAAGGTATGGAATCAATGCCTTCTGAATCTGTATGTTATCCTGCCAAATTATCACATGGACATATAGAAAGCCTTTTAGAACAAGGAATTAAAACAATTTTCTACCCATGTATGCCATATTCAAGAAAAGAATATGAAAAAGCAGATAACCACTACAATTGCCCAATAGTAATTTCTTATTCAGAGGTATTAAAAAATAATGTAGAAGGATTAAAAAATCCAAAAATTAAATTCTTAAATCCATTTTTACCATTTGACAGTAAAAATCTAGCTAAGAAAATAATGGAATTAGATGAGTTTAAAGAATATAATTTTACAAAAAAAGAATTAATTGAAGCTGCTAACAAAGCAGAAGCTGAATATCAAAAATGTAAACAAGATATTAGAGATAAAGGAACAGAAACAATAAAATATATTGAAGAAAATGATTTAAGAGGAATAGTTTTAGCAGGAAGACCATATCACGTTGATCCAGAAGTAAATCATGGAATTGATACATTAATAACATCATTAGGTCTATGTGTACTTACAGAAGATAGTGTTTGTGCAAATACAGAAGTAAAAAGACCTATAAGAGTTGTTGACCAATGGGTGTTCCACGCAAGACTTTATGCTGCAGCAGATTTTGTTGGAAAACATGATAATTTAGAGTTAGTTCAATTAAATTCATTTGGATGTGGTGTAGATGCAGTAACAACAGACCAAGTAGAAGAAATATTAACAAGCTTTGGAAAAATGTATACATTAATAAAAATAGATGAAGTAAACAACCTAGGAGCAGTTAGAATTCGTATACGTTCACTTTTAGCAAGTATGAATAAGCGTTTAGCTGAGAAAAAATTTGAAAAACAAGATGGAAATTATGGTGCAAATAGAAAAGTATTTACAAAAGAAATGCGAAAAGACTACACAATTCTTATGCCACAAATGGCACCAATACATTTTGAATTATTAGAAACAGCTGTTAAATCATCTGGTTATAGAGTTGAATTATTACGTGAATGTACACAAAATACAGTAGAAACAGGCTTAAAATATGTAAATAATGATGCATGTTACCCATCAATATTAACAACAGGTCAATTTATTGAAGCACTTCAGTCTGGAAAATATGACCCAGATAGAACAGCAATAATTATGAGCCAAACAGGTGGTGGATGTAGAGCAACAAACTATATAGGATTTATAAGAAAAGCTCTAAAAGACGCAGGATTTAGCCAAGTTCCAGTTATATCATTTAATATAGTTGGAATGGAAAAAATGCCTGGATTTAAATTAACTATACCATTATTAGAAAGACTATTAAAAACTGTTATTTATGGTGATTTATTGCAAAAAATGCTAACAAAAAATAGAGCATATGAAGTACATAAAGGCGAAACACAAGCAATGTATGATAAATGGATGGAAAAATGCAAACAATTACTACAAAAATCTACAAATAAACAATTTAAGAAAAGTATACATGACATTGTAGAAGATTTTGAAACAATTGAGCTAGATACATCTGTTAAAAAACCTAGAGTTGGTATTGTTGGGGAAGTATTAATAAAATATCATCCATTTGGAAATAACTTTGTAGCTGACCTTTTAGAAAAAGAAGGCGCAGAAGTTATTTTGCCAGACTTTATGGGATTTGTTAAATTTATGGCAACACATAAAATTACATTTAACCAATTGTTAAATACAAATAAAACATCATCAAAAATAAGTAAAATTGCTATAAAATTAATTGATATACTAGAAAAAGATTTAAGAATAGCTCTAAGCAATTCTAAGAAAAACTATTTACCACCATGTGATATTTGGCACTTAGAAAGTCAAGTAAAAGATGTGCTTTCTATTGGTAACCAAACTGGTGAAGGATGGTTTTTAACAGCAGAAATGATAGAATACATAGAAAATGACATACCAAATATCGTTTGTGTGCAACCATTTGCATGCTTGCCAAACCACGTAGTAGGAAAAGGTGTAATTAAAACAATTAGAAACAAATATCCAGATGCAAATATAGCACCAGTTGACTATGACCCAGGAGCAAGTGAAGCTAACCAAGCAAACAGAATTAAATTAATGATGACAGTTGCAAAAGATAACTTGAAACTACAACAAAAAGAAATAGAAAACTTAAAGAAAGAAAATAAGACTGAGAATAAAACTGAAAAAATAACAAGTGAAATTTAATTTTCACTTGTTTTTTTATAAAACACTTTTATTATATTATATACTTTATTTAATATAAATATCCTTATAAATTCAACATAATTTTACAATAAATAAATATTGTCAATTATTTATTGATGTACTAAAAAATATTTGTTATAATAATTATATATATTTTTGAATTCTTTTCAAAAACAAATTATTTTTTAAAACATTTAAATTGTAAAATATAATGGAGGAAAAATAGTTGAAAAATTATTATGAAATATTAGAAGTAAATAAAAAAGCTTCTACTGAAGTAATAGAAAAAGCATATAAAACACTTGTAAAAAAATATCATCCAGACTTACAAAATACACCACAAGGAAAATTAAATAGTGAAGCTAAAATAAAAGAAATAAATGAAGCTTATGAAATTTTAAGAAATAACGAAAAACGTGCCGAATATGATACAACTCTTGCGGATGCAGAAGCTTTAGAAAAAGAAAGGATAATTCAAGAGCAATTAGAACGTGAATTAAGAAATCAAAATGTAAATAACTCAAATTCTAATAATAACAATAATGTTGATAAACAGTTTCAGCAAGACTATGAAGATGCAATAAATAAAGCTTATCATGATGCATATATACAAGATATGAAAAATAGGGGCTATAAATAAGATATAAAAAAACTTGGAATGAACGCTTACGTTCTTTAATAGCTTTATTAATTACAATAGGAATTATTTTACTAATATTACAAATTCCATTTGTAAAAGATTATTTTAATTCATTATATAGAGATAATGAAGTTATTCGAAATATTGTAGATTTTTTTGCAGGTTGGTTTAAATAAATAAAAATCGGTCAATTGCTTCCGGGTTTCAATTGACCGATTTTTTTATTCAATATTAAATGACATTGTACATGTTCCATCATCATTAATTTTAACAATAAATGTTTTTGAAATTACATTTGTTTTACTATTTTCAATATATGTTGTATAATTTTGAATATTCGCTTCTATTGTATACACTCCACCTTGTTCTTTAAAATTACTCAAATCGGCTTTATTAATTGCAAAAAATGTTTTTTGTACATAATTAATAAAACTATTAATATTTCCAAACTTATTATTTCTAAAAGTTTCATCTAACATATCATACGCTGAAGTGTAATCAGAATAATTTATCATATCCAAGAATTTGGTAACATTTAAAGCAATTTTATCTGATGTTTTTGTTGTATTTAATTTTTTAGAAAATTCTTCTATATCAACTGTATAGTAATCTAGAATTACAGTATAATCTGTTGGAGAAATTTTATTAAAAATATAATAACTTCCATAATTGTCTAAGCAAATTACCTGCTTTGAATTATCCAACAAATTTATTTTATATTTATTTATTAATGAATTTCTTATTTTATTATTTTGTTCCTTAACAAAGCTTTCAAAATCGCCATATGTTGGAAATCTTTTTTTCTGATAATCTTTATCTAATAAATCATATGCCCCTTTTGTGTCACTTAATAACCTTATTTTATAATCATTTAATAATTGCTCAGTTAAATATTGATTGTCTAGAATATTCAAAAACTCGAATCCATTATTAGAATTTTTTTCTATATAATCTTTACTAATTAAGTCAGTTTTTATATTACTAGCGGTTGTATAATTATATTTTTCAAAATAATTATTTAAAAATAAAGAAAATGTATTATTTTTTCTATCAACTTTAACAATAAAATTGTTTAATTTACTATTTGTATTATTTAATTCTTTACCTAAGACAACATAAATTGCAATTTCATCATTCAAATCATATACATACATATCATTTATAATATAATTAATATTATAATTATAAGAAATAATATTTTTTAAATTATTTTCATTAATATTAAATTCTTGAATATATTGTTTTTCTAATAGATTAATAATACTCTTTGTGTTTTCTTGTTCAAAACTTTTTATATATTTATAATAATTATTAATACAATCTCTTATTGAATAGTACTCTTCATCTATTTGAACTCTATTTTGTATTCTTCCTTCAACTCCAATTGTATAATCAGGATCATAATCAGGATTATAATCTTTATCTTCAACTATTTTCTTGTTGTTTATAAATAATATAATAAATAAAATAACAATTATTACAAAAACTATAGCCATAATTATCAATATTTTTTTAGTTATATTACTATCCATAACTCTTTGCTCCTCTTTATAATGGTTCATCTAAATAAATATATCCTTGTGGTAATTCTCCCCACAGCTTTCCATCCCAATCAAGTGCATAATAATGCTGTCCACCCCAATTATATCCTATACCATTCCATCGTTCGCCACTACTGCAATGACTTATATATATTTTTTTATTTATAGGATCAACTGCTTCTACATATGTAATGTGTCCATACTCTCCCATATTAGAACCAGCTTTATATCCTAACAATGAATTAGCTTTTGGTTCTTTTCCATATTTAAACCATCCTCCATTAATATTATTTTGCCAATAATCTCCACCATTTCCAGTAATTGTAGGATATTCTTTATATTTTGTACCAAACTTACTTAAATACGTACTTGCTCTTGCATTAGCCCACCAAGTACATTGTAAATAAGACAATCCATTGTAGCTAAAGAATTTATAACTTCTAGTATTATTAATAATTTTTGTTTCTTCATTTTCTAGCTGTTTTATTTTATCTAAATTAACACTACCATCACTATTATATAAATATATATCAAATGTACATTGTGTGTTAACATTTACATTACGATATTTGCTTAAATCCATTTCTTTTCCTGCTATAGGGTCTGTATATTTTCCATTATGAAAAACATCCCATAACTGATCACACCAGTCTTTCATATTAGCAATATTAAATGCTTTGTAATTCTGTCTTAATGATTCTGTGTTACCATATTGTTT
>JAFRFO010000045.1 GCA_017434295.1 Clostridia bacterium | reverse complement strand
ACTTTTTATGTTAATTGTCAAAGGATTTTTGAAATAGTTTGCAGTTTCTATGTAAAATTAAATATTTTTAATATCATACTGGAGAAGTTAAATTAAAGAAGCGTTACAACAAAAAATATTTCCTCATAAACATCTTGACAAAAATTAATCTTTAATAGATAATATATTTATCAAAATACTATAGAAAAAATATGTGAAATTACAAAGGAGGACATTTTAAAATGTACGTATTTAATAGAATTACAGTTAATCCACAATTGCCAAAAAGGATTGACAAATTAAATGAAGTAGCAAACAATTTATGGTGGTCATGGAATACTGAATTTTTAAGGTTATTTCAAAAAATTGATAGAGATTTATGGGAAGAATCTGAAAAAAACCCAGTTAAATTCTTAAAAAGAGTATCTCAAGAAAAGTTAGAGGAAGCTTCAAAAAATATTCCGTTTTTAAAGGAATATGATAAAATTATTGATAATTTTGAAGCTTATATGAATAGCAAAAATACATGGTTTTCTAATAAATATCCAAAAAACAAAGAAGATTTAATTGCATATTTTTCTGCTGAATATGGTCTAGATCAAACTATACCAATTTATTCTGGTGGGCTTGGAATTTTATCTGGAGATCACTTGAAATCTGCAAGTGACCTAGGTATTCCTTTGGTTGCAGTTGGTTTGTTATATAAAAATGGATACTTTAATCAAAAAATAAATGGTTATGGTGAACAAAAAACAGAATATAAAAACATTGATTTATATGATTTACCAATTAATCCTGTAAAAGATGAAAAAGGTGAAGATTTAATTATATATGTAAAATTTCCAAAAAGAAGATTGTATTTAAAAGTATGGCAAATTAATGTTGGTAGAGTAAAACTTTATTTATTAGATTCAGATATAGATAAAAACAACGAAGAAGATAGAGATGTAACTCTAAGACTATACGGTGGAGACCAAGAAATGAGAATTAGACAAGAAATAGTTTTAGGTATGGCAGGTGTAAACTTACTTAAAACACTTGGTTTAGATGTAACTGTATATCATATGAATGAAGGACATTCAGCATTTTTGAATTTAGAAATAATAAAAAATATTATAAAAGAAAAAGAAGTATCATTTGAGGTAGCAAGAGATATAGCAAGTTCAAAAACTGTATTTACAACGCATACGCCAGTTCCTGCAGGAAATGATATTTTCCCAGTTGCATTGGTTGAAAAATATTTTAAAGATTTTTGGCCAAGACTAGGATTAAGCAGAGAAGAGTTTTTAAGATTAGGTATGAAACCGTTAGGAGAACTTGAACCAGGCTTTAATATGGGGATTTTAGCTCTAAAAATTGCTGGAAAGAAAAATGGAGTTAGTAAACTTCATGGTGCTGTTTCAAGAGAATTATTTGGTGAAATATGGCCAGATATAGCAGCAAATGAATCACCAATTACTTATGTAACTAATGGAATTCATACTTGTTCGTGGTTATCACCAAGACTAAAAGAATTATATAATAAGTATTTAGAGCCATATTGGCAAGATACAATGTTTGATGATAATAAATGGGAGAAAATCAAAAATATTCCTAATGATAAACTTTGGGAAGCACATCAAGATAGAAAAGTAAAATTGTTAGAATTAGTTAAACAAAATGTTACTAACAGATTAAGAAGAGAAAACTATAATTATGATGATATAAACGATATAGTTTCTAAACTAAACCCTAATGCATTAACAATTGGATTTGCAAGAAGATTTGCTACATATAAAAGAGCTACATTAATATTTAAAGATATAGAAAGAATAACACAAATTCTAAATAATCAGGATAAGCCTGTGCAATTAATATTTGCTGGAAAGGCACATCCAAAAGATAAAGAAGGACAAGACTTAATTAAATATATCCACGATATAGCTAAAATGCCTCAATTTAAAGGCAAAATATTCTTACTTGAAAACTATAATATAGCGATGTCTAGATATTTAATTAGTGGTGTTGATGTATGGCTAAATAATCCAAGAAGACCAATGGAAGCTAGTGGTACTAGTGGTCAAAAAGCTTCTGTAAATGGAGTAATAAACTTTAGTGTGTTAGATGGATGGTGGGCAGAAGGCTATAATCAATATAATGGTTGGACAATTGGAACAAATGCTGAATACAATTCTTATGAAGAACAAGATAAAGCAGATAGTGAAAGCATATATAATACTTTAGAAAACAAAATAATACCTATGTATTATAAAAAAGGAAAAAATGGTATTTCAGATGAATGGCTTGAAATGATGAAAGAATCAATTATTTCTACTGGTGGAAAATATAGTACAGCAAGAATGCTTGTGGATTATACTGATAAATTATATATTCCATTATGTAATTTAACAAAAAAATATTATCAAGATATTGATTATGTAGCTGAATTTAATGATTGGAAACGTGACATAATTAGAGATTGGAAAGATATTAAACTTACACAAGTGAATAATTTAGACAACATAACAATTGATGCTGGAAATAATATAGAAGTTAAATGTGAAGTTGAACTTCCAAATATTAATAAAGATAATATAGAAGTGGAAGTATACTACGGAAAAATTTTAGATAATGGAATTGTTGAAAATGTAAGCATAATTCCTATGGAACTAGAAAGTGCTGATGAAGATTCTAAAAAGTATTTATATAAGGCAAAGGTTGAACTTACAACTGGTGGAAATTATGGATATACATTTAGAGTTATGCCTAAACATGAAATGATTCTTGAACCTACTAATTTAAATTTGATTAAATGGATAACTAAATAAAAAGAGCTCCTATTGGAGCTCTTTTAAATTATCAACTTATGTGTAAAATCCAAATTTCCTAAAGATTCACCATCATATCCAATTGTATAAACATTTGTAGCAAATATATCTTTACTAAGTAAAACATCTAAATTCCTATTTTTATTTTTTGAATCAATAAACTTTTTTACTGATGTAATAATTGGTAATTTGGGATTTGCTTTTGATATTTCAGATAATAAATATTTACCATTTTTATTAAAACCTAAAACTCTAACATATGGTATGGTTTTCTTTGATATTTCCATATCTTTTTTAGTTATGCCAAGTAATGTATATAGTAAAATTCTTTGAAGTCTAGTTTGAGTATATCTTTTAGATTTTATATTGTTTAATAAATCAACCAAATTGTTACATGAGCTAGCAGCTTCTTTTAAAGAAAATTCAAGCCCTTCACCGACATCAGCTAAATCTTTAATCTCTGCAACTGTCATTTTTCTTAAATTATAAATTATTTCTTTTTCGAATGCTGATAGGTCAGGAATTGCATGCCCTTGTTTTATATTTTTGGCAAGTATTGTAGCAGAAGAAGGAGGCATAAGTTTTGGTAATACACCAAAAGCACTGTTTTTAATCATATTTCTAATTGCAGTACTACTTGCAATATTTCCAGTAATTTTATTGCTATTATAGTCTGATTCAAATCTTCCAATAATATTTGTCTTAATAGTACTATTATATTTTTTAATAGCTTTTAAATATTCAATTGCTAAAATATTATTAGGTGATGAAAGTATCTTTTTTACATTTTTTTGATCATTTAAATACATCATTAATGCGTTTTCACGGGCTTTAGGAAAAGGCAATCCTTTATCTAATTCAATAGAAAGAAGTGCTTTATATTCTTTAGGCTCATGATATAAAATATCTGCTAAATGCTCTAAAACAGCTTGATTAGGTGTTTCAGCACCAAAAGAAACAAAATCAACAATTTTTAGGCTATCCAATAGTTTGATTGCTCCATCTGCAAAATTTTCTGCACTAGAAATAGAATAAAGAGTAGGTAATTCAATTACTAAATCAACACCATTTGCAATTGCCATTCTAGTTTTTTCCCATTTATCAACTAAAGAAGTAGAGCCTCTTTGAGTGAAATTTCCACTAATTACAGCTATTGAATAATCTGAACCAGTATCTTTTTTAGATTTTTCTAAATGATAAATGTGTCCATTATGAAATGGATTATATTCTGCAATAATTCCTAAAACATTTGCCATTTTTGTTGCTCCTTTCTATTGTTAAAAATTATTTTTATTGTTATAATGTTATCATAAAATTAAAAATTATTCAATAGTAAAAATTTATTGACCTGTTTTTTGGGGACACTTCTAAAAAATAGTGTTTTAATGCAAAATAGAAGTGTTTATAAAAACATGAAAATAAAGGAGGAAAAGTATGGAAAAAGTTGTTATCTATACAGATGGAGCATGCTCTGGAAACCCAGGCCCAGGAGGATGGGGAACAATTTTATTTTATAAAGATAATAAAAAAGAGATTTGGGGCAATAAAAAAGATACAACCAATAATGTTATGGAATTAACAGCTGTAATAGAAGGGTTGAAAATGTTAAAATATCCATGTGAAGTTGATTTGTATTCTGATAGTGCTTATGTAGTAAATGGATTTGAAAAAGGGTGGATTTATGGTTGGCTTAAAAATAACTGGGTTAATAGCAGTAAGGAACAAGTAAAAAATAAAGAATTATGGCTTGAATTATATAATTTGACTAAAATTCATAAAGTAAAGTTTATTAAGGTAAAAGGACATAGTGATAACGAATTTAATAATAGATGTGATGAATTGGCAAGAAATGCAATAAAAGAATTATAAAAATGGTCAATTGGTTCCGGGTTTAAATTGACCGTTTTTTACAATAATATTACAATTATAATACATATTTGTAACATTATTGAAAATCATTCCAAATTAGAATATAATTTATTTGTAGAATTATGAAAAAATTGGAGGCCAAAAATGGGTGAATTTCAAACATATATAATGGATGAAGATAAAAATTTAGTAACCAAGATGGATATTATTAGAAGGTTACAAAATCTTTTATTTGAAAAAAGAGGAGAGAGTATCTTTTTTGACAAATCTGTTATATTTAAAACTGAAATAGCAAGAATGTTTATTGATTATATGAATATAGATGTTGACAGAGATTTAGTATTAACAGCATGTTTGTTGTGCAATTGTAAAAAAGTAGATAATGCACAAAAACTTGGAAGGGTTAAAACATATGCAAAAGAAGGAGCAGATTATTTATTAAACATAGGTTTTGATCCTAGATTTTGTAAAATATGTGAAGGTGTTAATAGATATTCTGGTTTGAAAGATAGAGAGCAAGAAAGTGATATTTTAGAGTTAGTTGATCATTTTGGTGGTATGCTTTTGGACAGGCCAGAAAGAGCTGGCTTTAGCCCAGAAGAAGCTATTATACAAATGGAAAGAGATAATTTAAAAGATGTTGATAATAAGTATTTAAATACTTTTCATACTTTTGTTGACAAAATGCAACAAATACAAATTCAACCCTCATTTTATGGCGAAAAAATAGGAATTTTAAAACAACCATTTTCAATATTAAAAAAGAATGTATGTGATGATGCTAAAGACTTAGCTGATATGATTAAAAGAATAAAAGATTATGAAATTACATTAGATGAAAAAATGCAAGAACTAGAAATTCAGCCTATATTTCAAGCTGAAGAAAATGCTCAAAAAAATAACATAAAAGTAAATACAAATAGTAATACTAAAAATAGAAAAAATATACAAGTGGAATCAAGGTCATTATTTACAAAAGAAACAGTTGAAAGAATTAGTCATTTAAATACCAATGATTCCAAGGAAGAAAATTTAGAAAGAGGAGCATAGAAGGAGAAATAAAATGTACGAAATTTTCGCAGATTTACACATTCATATAGGAAGAGCAGAAAATGGAAAGCCAGTAAAAATTACTGCTGCAAAATCACTAAATTTTGCAAATATAGCAAAAGAATGTGATGAAAGAAAAGGGATAAATGTATGTGGAATAATAGATTGTGCATCACCTTATGTAATCGAAGATATTGAAAAATTTCTAAAAACAGGTGATGCTTATGAGTTAAAAGATGGTGGAATTATATATAAAGATAAAGTATGTATAATTTTGGGTAGTGAAGTAGAAACATCTGAGATAAGTCGAGATGGTAAAAAAGGAGCTGCCCATAATTTATGCTATTTTCCACATTTAGATGACATAAAAGCCTTTTCAAATGAATTAAGCCATCACTTAAAAAACATTACTCTAAGCACACAAAGAACAGATTTATCTGGATATGATTTAATTGATATGGTAGAACGTTATAATGGTATATTAATTCCAGCTCATGCGTTTACACCATTTAAGAGTTATTATGGAAACTGCGTTGACAGAATGAAGGATATTTTTAAAGAAAAATTTGATAAGATATTTGCTGTAGAACTTGGTTTAAGTTCTGATACGTATTTAGCAGATATGATATCTGAATTAGAAGATAAAACTTTTGTAACTAATTCAGATGCTCATTCATTACCTAAAATTGCTAGAGAGTATAATAAAATGCAAGTGGAAGATATATCATTTAAAGAAATTGTAAAAGCTTTAAAAGGTGAGGATGGAAGAAAAATAATTGCAAACTATGGATTAGACCCAAAGCTTGGAAAATATCATAGAACCTATTGTGATAATTGTAATAAAACAATCGAAACAAAAGAACCTGTATGCACATGTCCATATTGCAATAGTAATAAAGTTACATTTGGAGTTTTTGATAGAATAGAATTAATAAAAGATAAAAAAGATTCAAAAAGTCCTAAAAATAGACCACCATACATATATCAAGTTCCACTTCAATTTATACCAGGAGTTGGTGGAAAAACAATAGAAACATTACTTAAAACATTTGAAACAGAAATGAATATTTTACACAATTTATCCTATGATGATATAGAAGCTGTAGTAGGTGAAAAAGCCGCTATTAATATAGAAAATAGTAGATCTGGCAATGTGAAAGTTAATTCTGGAGGTGGCGGCAACTACGGTAAAATAGTGGTAAAAAAATAAGTTCTAAATCTCCTTATATTGAATACACATTATGTATAAAGATATAAGGAGAAAAAATATGAAAAACCAGAGAAAAAAGTATAAAATTAAATCTGCGATTGCAACACATATTATAAACAACAAAAAAGAATATATAATAATGCTTTTATTATTTATAATTGGAATCTTTTTAGGAGTATTATTTATAAATAATGTAAAGGAAGAACAATTTAATAATATAAGTGATTACATAAATAATTTTGTTGATAAAATCAAAAATGCAGATACAATTAATACTGCAAATTTGATTAAAAGCAGTATGTTAGAAAACTTTTTGTTAGTATTGGCCTTATGGTTTTTTGGCACAACAGTAATACGGAATACCAATAGTTTTTGGTTTGATTATATATAGAGGGTTTTGCTTAGGGTATACAATATCTGCTCTAGTTAGTGTACTTGGTACAGGCAGAGGAATATCGTTTGTTTTAAGTAATTTACTTTTACAAAACATTATTTTTATACCTGCAATTATAGCTGTAGCTGTAAGTTGTTACAAATTATACAAATCAATTATAAAAGATAAAAGAAGAGAAAATATAAAACTAGAAATAGTTAGACACACAATATTTTGTGGGATTATGACAATTGTTATTATGATATCATCTTTAATAGAAGTATTTGCATCAAATAACTTATTAAAAATTATTTCAAAATATTTATAAAAAATTTCAAAAAACTATTTACATTTTTTTTAATGTTTGATATAACTATATCTAAGTTTATGTTAATATATTATTTTAAAGAAGAATAGGGGTAAAACAATGGAAAAACAATTGAAACTTTATTTTGAATTTTTAGAAAATGACAAAAAACTATCTGACAATACTTTACAATCTTATAAAAGAGATTTAAAGCAATTTAAACAATATTTAGATAGTTCAGACAAAAATTATAGTAAATTAACAAATCAAGATATAAAAGACTATATTAGTCATTTACAAGAAATTGGCAAAAAGGCATCTTCAATATCTAGATGTATTGCGTCTATTCGTTCTTTCTACCAATATGAACTTAAAAATAAAAAAATAAAAGAAGATCCAACAGACAATATACAATCACCTAAAATTGAAAAAAGAGTGCCTAGTGTACTTACTTCAAAAGAAGTAGCTTTATTATTAGATCAACCAAAAGATGTTGATTTAAAAGGTATTAGAGATAAAGCTATGTTAGAGTTTGCTTATGCCACAGGAATGAGAGTAACAGAAATAATATCTTTAAATATAGAAAATGTAAATATTGCAGAAGGGTATGTTGTTTGCAAAACAGGAAGTAGACAAAGAAATATACCTTTAGGTAATATGGCATTAAAAGCATTAGAAGAATATATAGAAAATGCAAGAGAAATATTAATAAAAAATGAAAATGAAAAAGCTTTATTTGTTAATATTAATGGTAAAAGATTAACAAGACAAGGATTCTGGAAGATTATAAAGTATTATAAAGAACAAGCTCACATTACAAAAGAAATTACACCACATGTTTTAAGACATTCATTTGCAACACATTTACTACAAAATGGAGCTGATTTAAAAGCAATACAAACAATGCTTGGTCATTCAGATATTTCATCTACACAAGTATATATGCAATTTCAAGATGATGCTTTAAAAAATATTTATAAAAAAGCACATCCAAGAGCTTAATTTACAATAATAAAACAAGTGTCGAATTTTGTCAGTGAAAATCCATTGCAAAATTCGGCATTTTATGTTATTTTGAAAAATGATTAATAGAGGTGAAATATGAGAAATAGTTGGTTTAAGTACTTATTTATTTTATTTGCAATAGGGATAATTGTTTTTGCAGTTGTAAAAATTAAGGGAGACGAAGAGAATAAAAAACAGGAGCAACTAGCAAAAGAAAACAGACAAGAAGAAAAGATAAAAGAGATTACATTAGGAGTTGCAGAATTTGATTCAATTAATCCAATTTTAAGTAGAAATTTGAATGTACAAAATATTTCAAAATTAATATTTGAACCATTAATTAATTTAAATAATTCATTTAAGCCAGAGCCAGCATTGGCAATAGAATGGGCAAAACAAGATGCAACATCTTATTTAATAAAACTACGTGAAAATGTTAAATGGTCTGATGGCAATGACTTTACTGCAGAAGATGTTCGCTTTACAATAGATAGACTAAAAAGGGACACACCTTCAATTTATGGTAATAATGTTCAATTTATTGAAAGAGTTGATGTAGTTGATAACCTTACTTTAAAAATTACATTAGCAAAAGAAATACCTTTTTTTGAGTATTATTTAACTTTTCCAATAATGTCTAGTAAATATTTTACAGAAGCTGATTTTGCAAATGCAGAAAAAAATGTTAAACCAATTGGTACTGGAAAATATAAAGTTACTGATGTTCAACCTTCTGTTATTACATTAGAAAAAAACGAGAATTGGTGGAACTCAAATAAGATAGGATTATCACTAGAAAAGATTTATATTAATTTGTATTCATCAGTAGGTGAGTTATATAATAGTTTTAAAACTGGAAATATTGATTTATTAGCAACGAATAATAATAGTTTTAGTGATTATATAGGAACGATTGGATATAATTTAAAAGAAATAAGAAGCAGGGAACATGTATTTTTAGCATTAAATACACAAAGTGAATATTTACAAGATGTTAATGTTAGAAAGGCCATAGCAGGTTTTATAGATAAATCAAATATTACAACAAATATTTATGGAGCAAAGTATTATACTACAAGTTTTCCATTGGAATATGGTTCTTATTTATATAAAGGTTCAACGCCAGGTATTGATTACAATATAGAAAATGCACAAAATCTATTAAACGGAAGTCGGTTGGGAGCTTAAATATGAGTCATGGCAAAAATATGAAGATTATAGAACTAAAAGAATTAGATTAAATTTTGTTGTAAAAGCTAGCAATGATACAATGGTTGCTGTTGCAGAAAATATAACAGATCAATTACAAGCACAAGGATTTAGAATAAATCTTATTAGAGCATCAGATGAAACATATCAAAATTACAAAGAATCAAAAGAATATGATATGATTTTATGTGATATGCAATTACCATTAAGCCCTGATTTAACAACATTTTTTGGAGATTCAAATTTAGCAAATTATACAACAGATGAAATTAATCAAATAATGAATGAAGTTAAAAATACAACAGATGAAAAAGCTTTAATTGAAAAATACGAAAGACTAGAGCAAATTTATAATACAGAAGTACCATATATTAGTATTGCAAATAGTAAATATAATGTATTATATAATTCTAATTTAGTTGGAGATGTTGCTCCAAACTGGTTTTATGTTTTATATAATATAGAGGGATGGTATAAGAATTAATTAGCTAAATTAATATTGCATACTTTAAATTAAAAAAATTTAAAAAAAGTATTGACAAAACATAAATTTGGTATATAATAAAAACAATCGAACAAGAGTTCATTTAATTTAAGGAGGAAAAATCATGGGAGAAAATACAGAAAAGAAAAAAGCATTAGAAATGGCAATGAGCCAAATAGAAAAACAATTTGGAAAAGGTTCAGTAATGAAACTTGGAGAATTTAAGGCAATGGAGGTTGAAGCAATTTCGACTGGAGCTTTAAGTTTAGATATGGCATTAGGAATTGGAGGAGTTCCAAGAGGAAGAATTATAGAAGTATTTGGACCAGAATCTTCTGGTAAAACAACACTTGCTTTACATGTAGTTGCAGAAGCACAAAAACTAGGTGGAGAAGCAGCATTTATTGATGCAGAGCATGCGTTAGATCCAGTTTATGCAAAAAAACTAGGAGTAGATATAGATAATTTAATAGTATCTCAACCAGATACTGGAGAACAAGCATTAGAAATAACAGAAAGCTTGGTTAGAAGTGGTGCATTAGATGTAATAGTAGTTGACTCTGTTGCAGCATTAGTTCCTAAAGCTGAAATAGATGGTGACATGGGAGATTCACACATGGGATTACAAGCAAGATTAATGTCACAAGCTCTACGTAAATTAGCAGGAGCTATAAACAAGTCAAAAACTGTTTTAATATTTATAAACCAATTAAGAGAAAAAATAGGTGTAATGTTTGGAAATCCAGAAACAACAACTGGAGGTAGAGCATTGAAATTCTATGCTTCTGTAAGACTTGATATTAGAAGAATAGAAAATATTAAACAAGATGGAGAAGTAACTGGAAATAGAGTAAGAGTTAAAGTAATAAAAAATAAAGTTGCTCCACCATTTAGAGAAGCTGAATTTGATATAGTATATGGAGAAGGTATTTCTAAAGCAGGAAATATATTAGATATGGCTGTAAATATGGATATAATCGAAAAGAGTGGTTCTTGGTTTAGCTATAATGGAGAAAGAATTGGACAAGGTAGAGAAAATGTTAAAAAATTATTACAAGATAATCCAAAAATGTTAGAAGAAGTTGAAGCAAAGGTAAGAGCAAACTTTAAAAAAGGATTTGAAGAAAGCCTTGGAGAAGAAATTCCAGAAATAGATGATGATGATGATGAATAAGATTAAGTTTTAATGATTAATCTAAAAAATATAAAACTTTATATTTTTTAGATATGATAATAAGAAAGGTATAACTATGTATAATCAAGAAGAATTTGACAATGCAAAAACAAAGGTATTAAAATATATATTATACAAAAAAAGAAGTGAAAACGAAATAAGAACAAAATTTGCACCAACTATTGAAGAAAAAATGTTAGACGATATTATAGAATACCTAAAACAAGCTGGATATATTGATGATTCAATATATATCGAAAAAACAATCAATAACTTTATGATATTAAAAAACTTATCTATTAAAGAAATAAAGTATAAATTACTATCTAAAGGCTTAGACAAAAATCAAATTGAAGACTACATATATTCTCATAAGGACGAATTAGAAGAATATGAAAAAAAATCTGCACAAAACATTATTTATAAAAAATCATCTTCTATGGAAGAACAAGAACTGAAAGAATATTTATTAAAAAAAGGGTATAAATCAGACAATATAGAAAAAGCATTTGAAGAAGAATAGAATAAACAAAAGGCAAGAAAAACTCTTGCTTTTTTATAATTGTTATAGTAAAATGAACAAGAAATATAAAAGAAAGGAAGCAATTATCAATGTCAATACTTACATTAGAAACAAAACAATATGCAATAAAAATAGACAAGTTTGAAGGGCCATTAGACTTGTTATGTCATTTAATAGATGCAAACAAAATGGATATATATGACATCAATTTAAATGAAATAACAGATCAATATATAAAGTATTTAAATGAAATGGAAAAAATGAACTTAGAAATTGCTAGTGAATTTTTAGTTATGGCATCAACACTTTTATATTTAAAATCTAAAAAGTTACTTCCAAAGCAAGAGGAGGATGAGGAAGAATTAACAGAAGAAGAACTTATAAGAAGAATTATTGAATATAAAAAATATAAAGAAATAAGTAAATTATTTAAAGATAATTATTTAGAGTATCAAAAAAGGATATTTAAGGCTCAAGAACAAATTGACTTACCAAATAGAAAGCTAGAAGCTAACTATGAGCCGGATTTAATGCCAAACCTTTATAAAGACTTATTAAAAAGAACAAGTGAAAAAATAAATGTAAATGCAAAAAACATTGAAAAAATTGCTCTAGTAGAAAACTATACAGTTGGAAGTAAAGTGAAAGAAATGTTTAAGATATTAATAAAACAGAAAAAGTTTGTATTTAATAAACTATTCTCAATTAAAAAGCGTAACAAACAAGAGGTAGTTACAGCATTTAGTGGACTTTTAGAAATGTCAAGAAGAAGTAAAGTAGAAACTACTCAAGAAGAGATTTTTGGAGATATTACTGTTGAAAAAAAGAGAAGAATCATATAATAAATTATAAAAAATGCATATACTTTTAAATAAAAATGATTAATAATAAATCATCTGGAAAAACTAATATTATTGGAGGCGATAATATTGGTTTTTCTTTTTATTTTGCTTATTTTAGCTATAATAGTTGTTTTGTTTATTAATGCTAAAATTAGAATAGATGTAAAAGAAATAGATTACTCTTCAAAAAATAAAAACTTAAAGCAAGAAAATAGTGAACTACAAGTAAGTGAATCTATTAATATTGAGTCAGAAGAAAAGATAAATAATAAAAATAATAATATAATAAATATTAAAATTAAGTTTGTTATACTTGGTTTTATACCTGTATTTTGGCAAACAATAAACAATAAAAAAATCAAAGAAGCAAAACAAAATAAAAAATTACAAGAGAGATATCAAAAGTTACTTTCTAAATTAAAAGATAAAAACATTCTTAAAATAAATTCATTACAAGCTATAAATACTATAAGAAACAATTTAGATATTAGAATAAAAGAATTCTATCTAAACTTAAGGTTTGCAATAGAAGATGCTTTGGTAACATCATTTTTAGTGCCTATATTGTCAACTACTTTAGCAATTTTATTTTATAAAAAAAATGTTAAACCTCAAAAACAAAAATATGAAATTATACCATTATATAATTCACGGAAATTTAATAAATATATCATTTTCAGGTATATTTGAAATCAAAATGATACATATTATTAATATGTTAATTATGCTAATAAAAAGAAGGGAAGTAGATAAAAATGAACGAACATCCAATAGAAGGTCTTATGATTACAGCTATGAACAGCATTAAAGATATGATTGATGTTAATACTATTATAGGAGAGCCAATAGAATCAAAAAATATAACTATCATTCCAATATCTAAAGTATCTTTTGGTTTTGCAGCTGGAGGAAGCGAGTTTACAGGAGAAACGGTTGATAAATACACAAAAGCTGAAAGGCAAGAGCAAATAAATTATAAATTGCCATTTGGTGGTGGAGCAGGAGCAGGTGTATCAATTAGTCCAATAGCATTTATAGTTATAAATAATGGAAATGTAAAATTAGTGCCAGTAAATCATGCAACAGCTTTAGATAAGCTACTTGATTATGTGCCTGATTTAATTGAAAAAACAAGTAGTATGGTAAAGAAATGCTTAAATAAAAAAGAAAATAAAAATGAAGAAAACCTAGATCAAGACGAATTTTTAGATGATGATTATTATGATGATTTTGAAGATGAAGAAGATGATGATGACTTTGAAAAAGATATAACAGAAACAATTGTATATGATGACAAAGCTAACAAAAAAAGTGATACTACGATGGATAAGAATACTATAGATAATAAGAAAGATAATGAAGTAGTAAAAAAAGTTAGTGTTAGAAAAAGAATAAAAAAGCCAGATAATAAAAGTGTTGATATTAATTTAGAAGATGAATAATAAAATAATAAAAAGATAAAACGAATAATATATTATTCGTTTTATCTTAATAGATTAATCCATTTATATATAATAGATTTTGACATTGAAAAACCATTTATTTTATCTACATCTTCTGATGCAATTAAATTTACAGAATTTAAAGTTTTACCATCTAAACTAAATTTTACTTCGCCAACTTTTTGACCTTTTGTAACTGGGGCTTGAATAGGAGTGATAATCATCTCTTGTTCAATTTTTTCTTCATTTCCTTTTTCAATTAAGCAACCACAATTATCTTCAAATTCAATTTGTACAGTTGGCTTAACTCCTTTATTTATTTCTATATTATCTAAGGTATCACCTTTTTTAGCAAATTGTTTAAAAGAAAACTTGTTAAAACCATAATCTAGCAATTTTTTTGCTTCTGCAAATCTTATTTTTGTTGTAGGGGCTTTCATTATAACTGCAATTAATGATAAATCATCACGGGTAGCACTTGCTGATAAATTGTATAAAGCAAGACCCGTAGAACCTGTTTTTAATCCTGTTGCTCCTTTGTATGTTCTAATTAACTTATTTGTATTAACTAATTCAGATTTTCCATCACGAAGGCTATCCATATAAATAGTTGTATACTTAGTTATTTCAGGATGTTTGTTTAATAATTCTTTTGACATTAAAGCAATATCATAGCTAGAAGTAACATGACCATCTTCGTCAATTCCATGGCAATTTTTAAAAGTTGTATCATTCATTCCAAGTTCTTTAGCTTTATTATTCATCATTTCAACAAATGCTTCTTCAGAACCAGCTATGTGCTCTGCCATAGCAACTACACAATCATTTGCACTTACCACACAAATTGCTTTTAACATTTCATCAACCGTTAAGGTTTCTCTTGTATCAAGCCAAATTTGAGAACCACCCATATGTGCGGCATTTTCAGAACAGCTAACAGTATCTGTTAAATTAAGCTTTCCGTGAATCAATTTGTTCCATAATAAGTAAAATGCTCATGATTTTTGTAACACTTGCAGGACGTAACTTTTCATGACAATTATGTTCGTATAAAACTTGACCTGTAGTTTGTTCAATTAAAATTGCAGATGGTGATTCTAGTTTTAAATCAATACTGTTTGAACCACTTGAAGCTGATGTTTCTTTTGATAAATCTGTAGTTGTTTCAGAAGATGGTTGAGTTGTTGATTCATTTGAAATTTCAGTATTCTTTTCTTTTGTATTATTTTGATTTGATTTATCTATTTTATCCGAATTATTTGACCATACATATGTAGTGCCTTCTGCAAAACATGTAATATTTAAACAAAAGACTAATGCGATTAGAATATATAAGAATAAAAAACGTTTAAAAAATTTCATAAACTCCTCCATATTTCTTTTTTTAAAATATATGCAGTCTTTATGAAATTTATTAATATTTTGGTGTAATTTATATTCTGTGAATGGCAAGTGGGGACCGTTCCATAGTTCTTAGAGATTCATCTCTTAGAACTATATGAATGGGGAGCAATGGGAAGAATATAAATTACACTTTTATTTTCTAATTTAATTGTACTATACTTGTAGTAACTGATTCTCCATCAGTTGAGGCTTTAATTTTTATGGTTTTACCTGAATTATTAACAAATTTTAAATCAGCGTTACCATAATAAACAGCAGCATCTTTACCACTTTCGATATATGGAACTTTGTTACTATGTTCATGTCTTTCAGTTACTTCTAATGATGGAACAGCTAATATTGCATTATATAAAGTTGAGCTGACTTGGCATTTTCCGCCACCCAAGCCCATTATTTTATTTCCTTTAGAATCAAATATTTCTGCTTTTTGAAAACCATCTTCAGTTGTAGCAGGCCCTAAAGTATCACAAAAAGAAAAAGTTGCACCATTTTCAACAATTGTATCATTTAATTTTTCACAAGTTAATTCAACATTGTTTTGTCTTGAATCATCATCTGAAACAATTGGTGTAGAAAAAGATGAAATTTCTGTTTCTACAGGTGGAGGAGGTGTTTCATCATGCCTTGCAACTGTTTTATTTTCCACTTTGGGATTTGTGTTTTCTTCGCTATTATTAGTATTATTTGCATCGTTTTCATCATTTTGAGTATTATCAATAATAGCTTCTGTTTTATTGGCATTATAGTTTGAATTGTTTATGCCTGAATTGTTTGAATTTCCATTAATTGCAAAAAAGATTATTATACCTAATAATATTAATATAAATGACCCTATTATAATATACTTTCTTTTCATTATTATCACCAAAGATAGTCTTCCCAAAAATTGATTAATTAATCATTTTATTCATATCTTCAGGTAATTTGCTTTTTAAAATAATTTCTTTTTTTGATACAGGATGGATAAATTCTAAGCTATAGCAATGCAATGCTTGCCTTGAAATCAGTAGGGAAGAAGCACCATATATTTCATCACCGAATAAGTGGATGACCAATTGCCTTAAAATGAACTCTAATTTGATGAGTTCTTCCTGTCTCTAAAGTACATTTTACTAAGCTAAATGTTTCTTGTTGTTTGTAAATGTTATCATTTTCATTTATTTGATTAGGAATATTATTAAATTTTTTTAAAAAATTAATTTGTTTAGATTTATCAATATAAAATTCATTTAATACTTCATAATGAGTAATAGACTTTTGACCACTTTTATCAATACATCTTTCAATAATACTATTTTCTTTTCTTGCAATTGGTAAATCAATTGTGCCTTTTTGGGGCTCAATAATTCCTTCAACAATTGCTAAATATTCTTTTTTAAAGGTGTTATTTTGCATTTGATTTATCAATTGTTCTTGAATATATTCACATTTTGCAAAGATTACAAGACCAGAAGTATTTTTATCAAGCCTATTTACAGGTCTTATTTTCTTTTTTAAACTAATTTGATTAAAATAAAACTTTATACCATTAGATAATGAATCTTCAAAATGTAAAATAGAGGGATGAACAGCTATTCCAGCTGGTTTATTAACTACTAAAAGCCATTCATCCTCATAAATAATGTCTAACTTCATTTTAATAGGAACAATGTTTTTACTTTCTTCATCATAATTAAAACTAATTCTAATTTCATCATTGTCTTGTAAAAAATCTTTAGTACTACAAATAACGCCATTTAAAAATATCATGTTATTATTTATTAGCCTTAATCTTAATCTTGAAGATATATTAAATTCGTTTTTTAAAACTTCGTTTACAGTTTTATAATTATCGTTTTTATTTTTAATATATAATATTTCCATGTGTTGATTATATATAAATTTAGTTTTAGTGTCAAATATAACATAATCGGTCAATTTAAACCCGGAACCAACTGACCGAACCAATTGACCAATTTGATTATATTTCGATTTTGGGTTGATATTTTTCTAGCCACATATTTACTTGAACTAAGTAAGCCATAAGTTGTGGACCTGTCATTAATTGACCAAACCATGGTCTTGTAAATGCTTTACCATCTGTTGATAATATTTCTAAAATGTATTTGCGATTTAGTAAAGTATTAATAGGAGCGTTTTCATCAGACATTACTTTTGTAAGCATTTCTTTTACTTTTGCAAGATAAGTAGGGTTATGTGTTTTTGGATAAGGGGATTTTTTTCTATCTACAATTTCTTCTGGTAAGAATTTTCTTGCAACATATCTAAGTAAGCCTTTTTCACGTCCGTTTAAAGCCTTCATTTCCCAAGGGATGTTCCATAGATATTGGGCTAACCTGTAATCACAAAATGGAACACGAAGTTCAAAACCATTATACATTGCCATTCTGTCTGACCTATCTAAAAGTGTTTGCATAAACCAATTCATTGTTAAGTGAGATATTTTACGTTTCTCTGCTGTTTCTGGCGAATCAGTATCTAAGAATGATACTTCTGATAAGCTTTCATTATATCTAAAGTCAATATATTTTTTTAAATCAATTTTTTCACTAATATTTGGATTTAACAAAGTCTGTCTTTCGCTAATTGCAATTGACCAAGGAAAAGTTTCTGATTTTAAGGCATCTTCTCTAAAGAACCATGGATATCCACCGAAAATTTCATCTGCACACTCTCCAGTTAAAGAAACAGTCATTTCTTTTTTTACATATTTACAGAAAAGTAGGAGAGAAGAGTCAATATCTGCCATACCAGGCATATCACGTGCAATCATTGCCTCTTCTAAGTATTTTGCTAGTTCTGGTGTATCAATTACTATTTTATGATGATTTGTATGGAGATTTTTGTTCATTAATTCAATATAGTAATTATCAGAGTTAGGTTGAAAATCGCTTTTAACAAAGTTTTTATCATTATCTACATAGTCAATTGAATAGGTATCTAATGGTGGCAAACCATTATCTTTACAGTAGTCTGCTGCAAATTTTGTAATTATACTTGAATCTAAACCACCTGATAAAAATGTACAAAGTGGCATATCAGAAACAAGCTGACGAGTTATAGCATCTTTTAATAAATATTCTAAATGTTCTGATGTTTGATTTAAATTTTCCGTATGGGGCTTTGTTTCAAGCTTCCAATATCGTTTAGTCTTTAATCCATCTTTATTAAAAACTGCAAAATGAGCAGGCTTTAATTCAAAAATATTTTTAAAAACAGTAGTGCCAGGAGTGTGAGCAGGACCTATCCCAAATAATTCACTAATTCCTTGTTTATTAATTATTTTTTCAACTCCGGGATATTCAAATAATGCTTTAATTTCAGATGCAAAAATCAATGTGCCATCTACAATTGTATAAAATAAAGGTTTTACACCAAAATGATCTCTTGCTAAAAATAATTCATTTGTTTTTGTGTTCCAAATTGCAAAAGCAAAAATACCATTTAAATGATTAACTACATCTCTTCCAAAATGGATATAGCCTTTTAATAATACCTCTGTATCAGAATGAGTGTTAAAGGTAAAATCGTTTTCTTCTAGTTCTTGTTTCAATTCTTTTGTATTATATATTTGTCCATTGTAACTAATTACAAATTCACCAAATGAAAAGGTTTCTTTCATAGGTTGTTTTCCGCCTTCAGGGTCAATTACAATAAGTCTTTTGTGAGCTAAAGCTACATTATTATTTATGTAATAACCATCTTCATCTGGACCTCTTTTTGAAATTGCATTATTCATTTGTAATAAAATCTTTTTATAATTTTTTGTATCATGCTTGTAGTCTACAAAACCAACAAATCCACACATTTTTATTCCTCCAATCTGTAATATTATATGCATTTTTTAAAAAATGTTAATTGATTTATGAAAGTTTTTATTGTAAAATGAGTTTGGAAAACAATATTAGATTAATTTTATGATTAAAAAGTAAAAATGTATTTTTAATAAGATATATAAAAGGAGCAAAAAATGTCAAATAAAGTATTTAAACACATAGCATTAGTTAGTAAACATAAATGGACTGTATTTAAGTTATGTTGTAGAGTAGGTATTCCATGGCGTGGATTGGTACATGATTTATCAAAATTTTCGCCAACTGAATTTTTAGAAAGTATTAAGTATTATACTGGAACTATATCACCTATTAAAGAATGTAGAAAAGTAAATGGTTATTCTATGGCGTGGGTTCATCATGTTAATAAAAATAAACATCATTATCAACATTGGGTTGACTGGGGAATAACTCCCAAACCAGTAATAATGCCTTATAAATATGTGGCAGAGATGATTTGCGATAAAATTGCTGCTGGAATTGTTTATGAGGGAAAAAATTGGACTGAGTCTGAACCAATAGAGTATTATCTTAAAGAAAGAGAAAGTGCTTTAATACATGAAAGGATTGATAAAGTTTTATTGGAAGTTTTTACACAATTAAAGGATAATGGAATCAAAAAAACTCTTAAAAGAAAGAATATTAAGGCGATATATAACAAATATTGCAAAAATGTTTAACAACAAAGTCATAAATGCTTGACAAAATTAAAAAATACTTGTATAATCTTATAGTGATTAATTAGATAAATTTAGAAAAGATATATACATATCTGTTGCAAGGAGGGATTTATAATGGCACAACCAAAAAGAAGATGGTCAAAAGCTAGAACACATTTAAAAAGATCAACATGGAAAAAAGAAGAACCAAAATTTGCTAGTTGCCCACACTGCCATGAACCAGTATTACCACATAGAGTTTGCAAAAACTGTGGATACTATGATGGAAAAGAAGTAATAGCAAAAAAAGAAAACGAAGAATAATATAGCGGCTAAATTATTAGCCGTTTTATTATTATATGCCACTATAGCTCAGTTGGTAGAGCAACGGATTCGTAACCCGTAGGTCGTGAGTTCGATTCTCGCTGGTGGCACCATAATGCGTTTTCGTCGAACTACTTGTAATTATTCATACAAGCAAGTTTGAAGAAAACTAAAAGTGAATATTATATCACTTATATAAGTCGATTTAATCGGCTTATTTTTTTGTTTTTATCGCCTTAATTGGTAATAAATGGAAAAATATAGCTCCAAAATATTGAAAAAAGGAGGCTTTTGTGATATGATATCAACAATTAAAAGAGAAATAACAATAAATAAAGAATTACGTTCTAAAATTGAATGGGAGAATGCTTTAGTTAAGTACACTAAAATCATTCTCCCCTTAAAATAAGTTATTTCAATATTAAGCTGTTTTTCGATTTAATATCTTATTAATTGTTATCTCAATATCTTGGGTACTTACTGGAAAAGATATTATACCAACACCTCTATAATATATATCTATTTCTTGAACTTTTTTACCATTAACTTTTTCTTGTTGATGAATTACTATTTTTTCAATTAATTCATTTAATATTTCAGCAGTAAGATGGTCTATTTCAGTATATTTTTTTACGTTAGATATAAATTTTGTTATATCAGTATCTTTCTTTTCAGTATTTTCAATATCTTTTGATAATTGTTCAATTTTTATTTTTAATTCTTGTTGTTCCTTATCATAATTAAAAGATAAGTTTCTAAATCTATCATCTGAAATCTTTCCAGATACATTATCCTCGTAAATATGCATAAATAAGCTATCAATTTCAATTACTCTGGTTTTAGCCTTTTCAAGTTCTTTCTTGTTTTTAGAAATTTGTTTTAACTCATCTTGTGTGGATTTGGCAAGTTGTTCTTGAATAAATAAATCTTCATAATCTTTCATATAAGAGATTACTTTTTGAATATTCTCTAAAACAATAATTTGTAACGCTTCATCTGAAATATAATGAGAAGTACAAGCTGAAGTATCATGTTTATAACTTGAACATCTATAATGGTCTTTAGCTTTTAAATCTACAACTGGTGATTGAAAATACATTTTTTTGCCACAATCATTACAAAATAGTAATCCAGAGAATATACTTTTCTTACCTGATTTTGCACGTTTTTTTCTGTTATTTCTTAATTGTTTAGCAATGTTCCAAGTATATTCATCAATAATTGGTTCGTGAGTATTTTTAAATATTTTTCTATCTTCTTTTGGAAGATTTACTCTAGTCTTATCTTTATAAGAACGAGTAGTAGACTTAAAATTTACCGTATCTCCAATATATTCTTGTCTATCTAATATACCTGCTACAGTTGTTCCACACCATTTATACTGGTATTCTTGATTATTAGAGTTTGTACTAATACTTGAGTTATATTCAGATGGAGTTAATATTTTTCTTTCTCTTAAAATTCTAGCAATTTCAAAAGTTCCATGTCCTTGAATAAATAGATTAAATATTTCTTTTACAACTTCTGCAGAAGTTTCATCTACTAACCATTTTGTTTTATCATTTTCATCTTTTTTATAGCCATAAGGCACATTGTTAGCAAGTGAAATACCTGATTCTCCTTTATTTTTAAGAACTGCACGAACTTTTTGACTTGTATTTTTAGCATGCATTTCATTAAACCAATCTTGAATAGGCAAGAAGTCATTTAACCCTTTACTACTATCAATATTATCCATTATGGCAATATACCTAATGCTTAGTCTTACGAAATCTTCTTCAAGAAGTTGTCCAACAACAAGTCTATTTCTACCAAGTCTTGAATGGTCTTTTACTATAATTGTTGCAATTTTTCCACTTTCAGCAAGTTCCATCATTTCCATAAAAGCAGGTCTTGTAAAAGTTGTTCCAGAATATCCATCATCAACAAAGAACTTTATATTTTGAAAATTGTTATCTTTTGCATATTTACTTAAAATTGATTTTTGATTTGTTATACTATTGCTTTCACCTAGCTGTTCATCATCTCTTGACAAACGACAGTATAAAGCAGTGATTTTATCGCTTTCTAGCTGTTTCATTAATTTCTCCTTTCCCAGCTTGAAATACGATATAAAATAATAGTTACTATTTTTAGTAGTGTTTATAATATACCATATTCCAAACTAAAATCCAATAAAAAATAATTATTTTCTAAAAATCCTAAAAAGATCTTGTAATATTGTATATTCTGAATCTTTGCTAAAATAGGTATTTACCTTATAAACAGTACCTTTTATTTCTTTTTCAAAGTTCAAGTTTTTCTCTATACATAAATTTTCAAAATATTCTCTAAGTTCGCTTTCATTCATTTTTGAAAGTTTATCATATATTTCATTTCTTAAATTTTCTATAAATTCATATTCTTCGTTCGTGAGTTCTAATCTATAAACAATATTATCTTGCATTTCTATCAGCCCTCCTTTTTTTCTTGTATTCAGGAGAGTTGATTTTTTCTTGATATTCTAATTGTTTTCTGTATTCTTCAATTAAACCACGTTCAACTCTTTCTTTAGTTTCTCCTTCAAAACGATTAAGATAAGCTTTATCATAATCTGTAATATTGGCTAATATTTCTCTTTCAGTAGGTGTATATAGTTTTTCTAATCTTTGCTTTTCTGCAAGTTTTAGCTGTCTTTGTTTTTCTTGTTCTTCTTCCTTAAATATAGATTTAAAGAAATTAATTACTCTAACTGGAGCATAGGCGATTGCACGAATAAAATCTCTGGTCTTTTCCTTTAACTCATTAAAATCATATTTTAATTTAGAGTTTTCTTCTTTTAATTGTTTGATTTCAACGTCTGCAACAACACCTTTTTTAGCATATTTAACAAGATTTTTATAATCATCAGTATCTAATTCAACTTTTTTACCAAATAGTTTGGATTTACCTACATCAATACTATCAATGTCGCCTTTATAACCTTTGTAATTATCAATATCTTTCTTTATTTCAGTTAGTTCTTGTTGTGCTTGGTTTATTTGATTTTCAGAATCTTCAATAGCAGAAGTGGTTTCAGCAAATTTTGATTGTTGTTCTTTTACCTTATCAGTAATTACTTGTAATTTTTCTTTTTCCTTTTTAGCTTTATATTCTAAATCTGACAAATGCTCAGCATTAGAGCCTTTTTCACCTCTTATAAAATCCTTATATCCATTGTCAGACATATATTTATAAAATCTATCTTGAAGTAGGCTATATGATTTAATTAAAACTGGCTTACCTTTATCGTTTAGAATTTCATTACCTTCATTATCGAGAGCCTTTTGGCTTTTCCATTTATTGCTATGGCTAACTTGCATAATTGTTTCTTTAACTTTCCCGACAAGTGATTTATCTTTAGTCCTTTTAGAATATTTTATTTCTTTTTTTACAACTGGAAGTGCAATAACGTGTAAATGGTAATGATAGATAGGTTTTCCATATTTTTCAGTTAATGCAACATTTTGTTCATCTGCATGCATAACAGCAGATATAATATTATCTGTACCATATTCTTTTTCTGCAAAGTGATATGCTTCTTCATAAAACTTCTTTGCAAAATCATATCCTCCATGCTTTTCAAAATAATCTGAATTTATATCTAGTACGAGTTCATCAAATACTTTAGCATTATCTTTTAGTCCTCTTAATGAAATTTTACCTGTATCAACTAATTCTTTTAATCTTTCGTTGTAAGTTGTATTGCAAGTTTTGTAATGAACATTATTTTTAGTTTGTTCTAAATCAACATTCATATTGGAATAATTAACATTTTTTCTTTCATTATGTCTTTCTGCTTTTCCTATACTTTGTTTTGTATAAGTTACAACTCTTGCAACAGAATAATTTGTTTTGCCCATAAGTGCGTTCCTTTCCTGCAGGTATGCAAGAGAGGGTATTTTTTAAAGCCTTTTCAAAGAACTAATTTCTGCCTTTCCATATCTCTACTATGGCAAATCTGCGAAGCAGTTACACAACTTTTTCAAAGTGTGTAACCCACTATGACACTTTCAGACTATCGTCTGCAAAGATGTCGTGGGCTCCTTAGCGGAGGGCATACAAAAAAGGCTTCGCTTTTTTGTATCAAAACGAAACCTTATATATTTATTACCATAAGATATTTAATAATTAATAAGTTTTCGTTTTCTACAAACTGAAAAATTATATAAGCATACCTGCATAATAATTTTTCGTTATCACTTTAATTAATAAATGATTAAAGGTGTTTGATTTACTTATAGACACAATTATTGCGTGAAAATCAAATACTAAAAAACATATTTTTAGCATTTTTTAATAAACCTAAAGCATTATTACTTTTGGCAATTTAGGTTTTCCTTAAAAGTTAGCAACTCTTTTAAGAATATTCACTTTTAAATGTGTTTTCCTGTAAATCAAACATGATATTTTGTAGCACTTATTATTCATTAAATTCATTGCCCTTAAACAAAACATACACACTGGGCACTTTTAATTCTAATGGCTCCTCTAAATGAGTAAAGAGGAATATCAATATTCAATTTTTCAGTATCATATTTCTATGATATACATACTATATCATGAATTGCCTACAAAATCAATAAAATCTTGAAAATTAATTGTAAAAATCTTGAATTTATGATAATATGTTACCAATAGTTCAAAAATTTTACAAGGAAGTGTTTCAATATATGGACAATAATAAATTAGATACCATTACAAACTTATTTGAAGGCAAAGAAATTAGAAGTATTTGGGATAGTGAAAAAGAAGAATACTTCTTTAGTGTAGTTGATGTAATTAGCGCTTTAACTGATAGTAATATTCCTAGAAACTATTGGAGTGATTTAAAAAGAAAATTAAAAAATGAAGGAAGTCAGTTGCACGAAAATATCGTGCAACTAAAAATGAAATCACAAAAAGATGGAAAAAATTATTTAACAGATGCTCTTGATACAAAAGGAATTTTAAGGCTAATTGAATCAATACCAAGCCCAAATGCTGAACCATTTAAAACATGGCTTGCACAGATGGGAAAAGAAAGAATTGATGAAGTCTTTGATCCAGAACTTGCTATTAATCGTGCTGTTGATTATTATAGAAGTAAACGGATATGATGATAAATGGATTAAGCAAAGATTAACAGGTGTTGTAGATAGACGTAAATTAACAGATGTATGGAAAGAAAATGGAATAACAAAAAATTACGAATATGGAGTACTAACAAATGAAATTTATCAAGAATGGTCTGGAATGAAAGCTTCACAATATAAAGAATATAAAGGATTAAGAAAAGAATCTTTAAGAGATAATATGACAGATATTGAAGTTGCTCTAACAGATTTAGGAGAAATTACAACAAGAGAACTTGTGAAAAAACATAAACCTTATGGATTAGATGAAAATAGAAAAGTTGCTAAAATGGGTGGACATGCTGCAAAAGTTGCAAGAGAAGATATAGAAAAAAGTTTAGGAGAATCTGTTATAACAAAGAAAAATGCATTGAATTATAAATACATAGAAGATGAAAAATTAATTGAAGATAAAAAATCTAAAAAGAAGAAATAATTTGCTTAAAGTTTTATTAGTATAGATAAATAGTAATACTATGAAAATATGAATTAATTATGGAGGTTTAGTGTGAAAAATAAAAAGTTAAAAAAGAGCATGATTAATAACAGTAGCGATTAAAAATTTTAAAAACAGGCTACTGTTTGAAAATAAATGTTAAATTAAATATTTTAATGAGGTTTAAATTGCATTATTAACATCATCTTTGGTGATAGTAAATCCTTGTTTTTGCAATAAGAAAATTGCATTATCAATATATTTTTGTTTATGATTTTCTAAAACTTCTTCTGGTATATCAGAATAGTTGAAATCACAAGGATTAAAATCTTCATCTT
>JAFRFO010000044.1 GCA_017434295.1 Clostridia bacterium | reverse complement strand
GGTTCTTCATTTCTAACAGTTCTATCAACTTTATTATCTTCGTTAGCAATAATTTGACCATTATCTACACTATGAAGCGCTTCTTGAGCTTGATTTGTTATTCTTGCTGTTTCATGTCTTTTTAATTCCCCTTGTTTTCTAATGTTCATTAAAATCTTTGTAACATCAACTTTAATATCTGCATTCATTTGGTCAAACATATCTCCACCTTCAGTTCTATATTTTACAACTGGGTCTTGTTGACCATAAGCACGTAATCCAATACCATTTTTTAGTTCATCCATATTGTCAATATGATCCATCCACTTTTCATCAACAACTTTTAATAAAACAACTCTTTCAAGTTCTCTTAAGTCATCACTTCCAATTTCTTTTTCTTTTTCTTGGTATTTTTCTAATGCTCTATTTTGTAATTCTTCAGATATTTTTTGTGGATATTCTTTATTAGATTTTATAAAGTCTGACATATCTATTCCAAATATATTCTTAACTTCTGTATCTAAAGACTCTACACTTACTGTATCATTTTCGCCTTCAATAAATGTATTAACTGTTTCATCTGCAATTGTTAATATCATGTCTTTAATACTATCACTTACATTTTCTCCGTCTAATACTTGTCTTCTTTCTTTATAGATTATTTCTCTTTGTACATTCATTACATCGTCATATTTTAATACATTTTTACGTATAGCAAAGTTACGTCCTTCAACTTTCTTTTGAGCTTCTTCTAGTCTCTTTGTAATCATTTTAGAGTCTATTGGCATATCTTCGTCAACCTTCATAAAGTCATATATTCTTGCAATTGTAGGACCTCCATATATTTTCATCATGTCATCTTCTAATGCAATATAGAATTTAGATTCACCTATATCTCCTTGACGTCCAGAACGACCTCTTAATTGGTTATCAATTCTTCTAGATTCATGTCTTTCAGTACCAATTATTTTTAAACCACCTGCTGCAATTACTTTTTCTTTTTCTTCTTTAATCTGTTCATCATATTTTTCTACTAATTTTTTGAATGTTTCTCTAGCTCTTAATATATCTTGGTCATCTGTTTCATAATATGTGTCTGCTTCTTCTACTAGTGGAGCTGGAACTCTGTTTTTTCTCATTTCTTCTTTTGCTAAGAATTCACTGTTTCCACCAAGCATAATATCTGTACCACGTCCTGCCATGTTTGTTGCTATTGTTACAGCTCCAAATTTACCAGCTTGAGCTACAATTGCAGCTTCTAGTTCATGATATTTAGCATTTAATACTTCATGTTTAATTCCTTCTTGTTTTAATAATTTGCTTAATTTTTCTGATTTTTCTATTGATACTGTACCAACTAGAACTGGTTGACCTTTTTCATGACTTTCTTTAATGCTTTTTACTATTGCTCTAAATTTAGCATCTTCTGTTTTATATATAACATCATTTTCATCTTTTCTTATCATTGGCTTGTTTGTTGGAATTGCAACAACATCTAAGTTATAGATTTCTTGGAATTCTTCTTCCTCTGTCATTGCAGTACCAGTCATACCAGATAATTTATCATACATTCTAAAGTAATTTTGAAATGTAATTGTTGCTAATGTTTTTGATTCATCAGCTATTTTAACTTTTTCTTTTGCTTCAATTGCTTGATGTAAACCATTATTGTATCTTCTTCCATACATAATACGTCCAGTAAATTCATCAACAATTAATACTTCTCCATCTTTTACGATGTAGTCTATATCTTTTTTCATTATTCCATGTGCACGTAGTGCTTGATTTACGTGATGAACTAATGTTGAGTTTTCTAAATCATTAAAGTTTTCTAACCCAAATTCTTTTTCAGCTTTTTGGATACCTTTTTGTGTTAGTGATGCTGATTTTGCTTTTAAGTCAATTATATAATCATATTTTTCGTTATCTTCAGCTTGTTCATAGTCTTTTACATCTTCTTCTACTATAACTTTTGCTTCTAATTTTCTTACAAAATTGTCTGCTTTTTTGTATAAGTCCGAGCTTTCATTTGCTCTACCAGATATAATAAGCGGAGTTCTAGCTTCATCTATTAAAATACTATCAATTTCGTCTACTATCGCATAATGTAATCCTCTTTGAACTAATTGATTTTTGTAGATTACCATGTTATCTCTTAAATAGTCAAATCCAAATTCATTATTTGTTCCATAAGTAATATCAGCATTATATGCTTTTTGTTTTTGATATGGTTCCATTCCTGCTATAACAAGACCTACTGATAATCCTAAGAATTTATAGATTTTTCCCATCCATTCACTATCTCTTTTAGCCAAGTAATCGTTTACTGTAATTACGTGAACTCCTTTTCCTTCAAGTGCATTTAAATATACTGGTAAAGTTGCAACTAATGTTTTTCCTTCACCTGTTTTCATTTCGGCAATTCTACCTTGATGTAAAATTATACCACCTATTAATTGAACATCGAAATGTCTCATTCCTAATGCTCTTTTTGATGCTTCTCTTACTACTGCAAATGCTTCTGGTAAAATATCGTCTAATGTTTTTCCATCTGCCAATTGTTCTTTAAAGTAATCTGTTTTTGCTCTTAATTCATGATCTGATAGTTTTGATATTTCTGCCTCTAAACTATTAATTTTTTCAACTATTGGCATTACTCTTTTTACTTCTTTTTCACTATATGATTTAAATAAACCCATTTTGTTATCTTCCTCTCTTTGTTAGTTATTTTTATACTTTGTTACTATATCATTAAAAATTGATTTTAGCAAGTGTTTTTCTGTAATAAAACAAAAAAATTTGAATAAAATCAAGTAACAAATAATGAAAAGAGGATATCTATGTTTGTATTTAATTTTAAAGTTAATGGAAGTAAGGTCTTCAAGATATTTTTTACTTGTATGACACTAGTTTTAATATTCTTAGTTGTTTTTGTTACATATAAAGTTTTTTATGGTGCAAAAAATAACACCAAAGCTTGTATGCCACAAAATGATGTGTTTGTTATAGATTCTAAAAACTATTCTAATATTTTAAAAGCAGCTCATGAAAATATTGATGATTATGTTGGTAAAAAAATTAATTTTACTGGATATGTTTATAGGGTTATCGATTTAGAAGATAATCAGTTTGTTTTAGCTAGAAATATGTATATTTCAGATAAACTTGAATATGTAATTGTTGGATTTTTATGCGAATATGATGATATAAAAGATTTTAAAGATGGCACTTGGGTAAATGTTACAGGAGAGATTGTTAAAGGTGATTATCATGGAGATATGCCTATTGTAATGGTTACTGAAATAAATAAATGTGATGCTCCAAAAGAGGAATTTGTACTTCCTCCTGATAATTCTTATATTCCAACTAGTACTTGGTTATAGCACTGCCAAAAAAGCCTGTCCCTTTTGGCAGTACGAAAAAGAGACTCTGTTTACAGAGTCTCTTTTGGGGCTTTGGATTGTTCAGATAAGGTTGAGCTTCTTCAGCTCATCAACCGCACGCATATAGGTTTCGTAGGTTGTGAGCGCAGTTGTGTCGATATAAATATTGGGAATATTGCGGAAAGCCGCAAGATCCGGATTCCCCGCAAGAAGTTCTTTGTAGGCAAGACTGGTTTCAGCTGCCTGCTTCTTGATATATTCGGGTATCTCGTACTTGTCTGCATCAGGGTCCTCCTTTATGCGATCAAATGCGATTTTAGCCTCTGCGTTGAGATGGATCATCACATCACAACGCTCAAGCTCGTTTGTACGCATAAGTGAATCAACCTCAGCATAAGAATACCCTCTGCATTTCCCGTGAACAAAGCTGTCAATGTATCCACGCTGTGATACAAGAACATCGTTCGTTGCCCGCCATTCTTTAACAAGAGTTGTTCCTACAACTCTGTTATCGAGTGTGAACAGCATCTGGTCAGTGTAGTTGTCCTGCCAAGGACGTCCACCACCAACCACATTGTTCAGCAGGTCAAGCAGGTGCTTATCGTACGGAAACTTGAAATCCTTAACCCGAAGGTTAGAACCCCTCAGAAGACCAACAATGTTGTTCTTCAAAGTTGTCTTACCAGTCCCGTCAAGACCAGTAATTACGATCCAAAGACCTTTTTTCATTTAGCATTCCTCCTATTGATGTCGTGCCACTATAACTAGCAGCTTATACAAAAACGTATATAATAATTGTACCAAAAAAATAGCAAAAAGTCAAATTATGTAAAACTGCCAACTAAATCTATCCAATTATTTGTTATATCCGTTGGTATTGCAAGATTACCAAAGCCAACAGCCATTTCTACATCTGGCTTAAATGTACCATGATAATCACTACCTCCAGAAATAAGTAAATTATTCTCTTTAGCAACCTTTAGAGCATAATTATGCTGTTCTTCTGTAAAAGTTGTATAGTAACACTCCAAACCATCAATTTTATGATTTTGTAAAATATCATTTAATATTTTTATTGAGTTTTCTCTATATTCAAAAATATGTGGCACAAATACTAGTCCACCTGCTTCTTTAACAAAATTTGCTGCTTCATCAAAAGTTGGTAATATGTCATCCATATTAACATAAAACAAACTATCCGGATTAGACATATATTTTCTATAAAAAATATTACTGTTTCCCCATGCTTCTTCATCTATTAATTCTTTATTTTTTTCATCTTTTATTAATAATGAATGCAAATATTTTGAAGTATACATATTACTATCATAGTTTTCTAATACATTTTCACCAACACTTATATTTTTCTCTTTGCAAATTTTATATATTCTTTCCATTTCTATTTGATTTCTTTTACTTGCTGATGGGTAATGAATTTTTGTAATTTCATTCATCTTATCAGTATCTATTCCATATCCCAATATTTCAATTGGAATACCTAAAACTTTAGTATTTAATTCTATTCCTTTTATTATTTTTCCAGAATAATACTGCTTTATATCTATATTTTTTAATTCATCATAAGCTCCGCATGTATTATGATCTGTTATCGCAATAATATCTAGTTTATGGCTCTCTGCTTTTTTTAAAATATCTACAACATTATCTGTTCCATCAGAATATTTTGTATGCATATGTAAATCAATCATTTTATTCCTCTCCTTTTTATTTAATAATTTTTTATTTTTATCTTATTATATATAAAAAATAAAAAATTTTCAACAAAAAAATTATAAGATTTTTTTAAGATTTTTATAAACACAAAAACTGCACTGGAAATACCAGTGCAGTTTCGGATTTCAGATGGACATTGCAGCTAATGCTGACTCAGCAGCCTGCTGTGCAAGAGTTTCGTATGACAGCCTTTCATGGCTGATGATTTTTAAATCATCATCAGAATAAACTGTCGAGAAGCATTTGTTAAGAATCATTATCTGCTTATTCTCGGGAATCATAAGTCCTACGCTAGTTCCCTTATACTCAACCTCCCTATTATTCTCCAGCTGAATCAAGGTTACTACATAGTAGTAAAAATCTCCTCCCTTCGAAAAAAGTCCATCCTCCACAACGGTCAAAAGGTCAAAAGGTTCATTAACCTCCTGCCTTAGTTTCCATAGCTTTTTGTCAGCATTTATGAATACTTTCGATCCTATATTCTCTATGCCCTTTGAAGAGCTAAAGAGATAGTTTTTTAACCGAAAGTCTTCATCATAATACTTACTAAAGCCTTTTTCAACCCCTGCTACAAAATTGGGATTTTCACATGCCAATGCTACTTTCATCTCTGAAAACAGCTCCTTTCATTAAGATAGGACAATTATATCATACAATTCTCAAATATGTCAATTATGTTAAGCAATTTTTAAAAGCATAATAATATTTAATTTCTAAGAATTTAATTAAGTTTCTTTTCCAACTCATTTTTACTAAATTTAATAGTAGTAGGTCTTCCATGTGGGCATGTATATGGATTTTTTAATGTTAAAAGATTTTGTATTAAACTATCAACTTCCTCTTTGGTTAAATCCATATTAGCTTTAACAGCAGCTTTGCACGCTACTGTTGCAATAAATCTTTCTTCTATATCTTTTGAAGAACTTCTTTCATTTGTAAGCATTTCGTCTAATGCATCTAAAAATACATTTTTACTATTTACTCTATAATCTATATCTGGAATACCACTAATTTTAACAGAATTTTCTCCAAATACTTCTATATCAAATCCGATATTTCTAAATATTTCTATATTGTTTTGAACAAATTCTATTTCTTTATGTGTTAAGTCATATACCTCTGGAACAAGCATCATTTGGCTATTTTCTTTTATATTGTTTTTATAATTTGCTTTGATTTTTTCATATAAAAGTCTTTCATGTGCAGCATGTTGGTCAATTAAGTATATCTCATCTCCAACTTCTATTACTATGTATGTTCTAAATAAAATACCTTTGTATTTATAGTCAACTTTTCTTTCTATAACACGATTTATTAGCTCTCTTTCATTTTTTGAGTTTTCTTCAAAAATATTTGTGTTTGGATTATTTTTAATATAATCACTGTTTTGTTCTGGATTATCACTTTTATCATCTTTTTCATTTGATGAATTATTAATACTTGATGTATTTGAAACTGTGTTTATTCTTGTAATATTACTAGAATTGTTATTAAAATGATTTGTTAAAAATTTATACTCATTTTCAACATAATCTTTTTTATCTAATTCTTGCTCATTATTTCCAAGGAAATCTTTTGTTAGAATTGAGCTTTTTATTGCATGATAAAATACTCTATAAATCTTTCCTTCATCCTTAAAACGCACTTCCATTTTTGTAGGATGAACATTTACATCATAAAAAGATGCTGGCATTTCTAAATTCAAAATAAAAAATCCAAATTTTCCAATACCTGTACCACCTTTAAAAGCTTGGTCTGCACTATTTAACAATATTTGGCTACGTATATTTCTTTTATTCAAAAATACAATTTGGTCTTTTCTACTTTCTCTTGCCATTAAAGTATTTCCAATTATTCCAGTAACTTTTATATCTTCTTCTTCATAATCTACATCAATTAAATTATCACTTATTTCTTTACCATATACTGTGTAAACTAAATCTCTTATACTGCCATTTCCAGTTGATTGAAATACTTGCTTTTCATCACTAATTAGTTTAAATGATATGTTTAAATTCGCAAATGCACATTTTTGTACAAATTCTTTTATATACTTAAATTCTTGTGCATCTTGTTTTAAGAATTTATATCTTACAGGAGTATTGAAAAATAAGTTTTCTACTATCATTGTTGTTCCTGTTTTACATCCAGTTGATTCAGCTTCTATAATATTTCCAGCTTCTGCAACAACTCTAAAGCCTAATTCGTCTTTTTCAGTTTTAGATATAATTGTTAGTTTAGAAATAGCAACAATACTTGCCAAAGCTTCTCCACGGAATCCCATAGAGTAGCTGTTTTCCAAGTCTTCTATATGTTTTATTTTGCTTGTTGCATGACGCTCTATTGCATTTGGAATGTCTTCTTGTTCTATTCCTTTTCCATTATCTATTACTTTTATTAAGGTTTTTCCACCATTTTTTATTTCTACTGTAATTGATGTTGCTCCAGCATCTAATGCATTTTCTACTAGTTCTTTTACTACATTTGCTGGTCTTTCTATTACTTCTCCAGCTGCTATTTGGTTTATTGTTAAATCATCTAATAATACTATGTTTCCCATATTTTTCTCCTTCTTAGCAAATTTAATTATTCCATTCATCCTTGTTGTTTTTTATCTTAAGCAATAAAAAGCTCCTTGTATATTACAAAGAGCTCTTTTATTTATTTTTATTATATACCTGCATCTACATATACTCTTTCATTTGGTAAGTACATATCTAGTTTTTCTCTTGCAGTTTGTTCTATAAATTCTATAGAATCAACTTCTTCTTTTTCTTTTGCAAGTTGTTCTTTATATTCTTGTGCTTCTTCTAATTGCACAGCTAATTTTTTACTGTCATCAGTATATTGATTTATTGTTGATTGCTGATTTATTAAAGTAAATAATACATAGCATGCAATTAATATTATAAGCAATCTTTTATATATTTTTTTATTTTTATTCATATGTAAAATCTCTCCATAATTATTTTTTAGTCATACATTTATTTTATTCTACAAAAAATATATAAATCCTTCTTTTATTTCATAATTTATGCACTTTTTTGTCGATTAGTTTTATTTAATATTGTACTTTTTTGTAATAATTTGTTTTTAATTTTTGATGCTTTCTTTTTGCTAACTTCATTTTGTGATTCTTTATTTTTTATTTTTAGTTTATTGCTGAAATTTTTTAAGATTTTTGTTGAAAACTTTTCTAGATTAATTGTTATAAACGAAATTGGTTTGAAAAATATTTTTTTAAGTAATTTTTTTATAAAAGTAATTGGAATAAATATTATATTTAAAAATTTATGTATAATGTTTTTAAAAATCTTTATTAATTTAACGGTAAATTTTATTATATATTTGCTAAATAGTATAATGTAAAGTATAACTCCTATGCCTATTCCTAGGAACATATAAAACCTTATTTCTCCATTATTAAAAACAAAAATGGAGTACAGTACAATTGCTCCTGTAATAAGCCAAAATATTATATCTTGTATATATGTAACAAAGTCTTTAGTTTTAAAGCTAATTCGCAGTATTCGAAACACATCAAATATAAAGCCAATTAGCAAACCATTTATTACAAATATCAAGAATAAATATGCTTGATTTGTAACCATTTTAGTAACCTCTCTAAATAGCTTATTTTTAGTTTATTGCTTTATTAGAAATGTAAATTAAGTACCTTTTAATAATCATTACTTAACATGTTTATTTAAATATCTTACTTAATAAACCTTGTGATTTGCCTCTTTCTTCTGTTTTATCAGAATAAGCCAAATAGCTAATTTCTCCTTCTACTATTACTTCTGAAGTATCTATGCTTAATTTATTTATTTTTAAGTTTTCTCCTTTTACAGTAAGCAAACCTAAATCTGTTTCAACCATAACTACTTGATCATCAAAACTAAGCACGTCATTTACGCCTGATATACTTAGTTTTTCCCTGTTTTCTAAAATAAGATTTTGTATAACCCCTGTTTTTAAAGTATTTCTATCTTCTATTGTCATTTTGCATTCCACCCTTTCCTCTATTTTTCTTGCTATTTTAGTATATTCAGGGTTTGTCTTTTTTAGAACAAAAAAATCACTGCCAAAAGATGAAAAAGGGACGGGCTTTTTTGGCACTGCCATTATCCCCGTCCCTTTTTGCATTATAACTTATCAATTTCTTCTTTTGTTAAACCTGTTAACTCTATTATATTTTCTATCTCCATACCTTTATCTAACATTTTTTTAGCAATTTCTTTTTGTTTTTGTTTTTCTCCTTCTTTCTTGCCTTCTTTTATTCCTTCTTTCTTGCCTTGCTCTGTAGCATAGTTCAATCTACTTATGCTGTCCATTTCCCATTTTTCACGTAAATCTTGTAGCCTTTGTACTGCTGCATCTCCTGTTAAATATGTTATTTCTTCTCTTGCCTTTTTTATTGTTGGGTTCTTCTTTTCAGCCATTTGAATCGCCTCCCTATCATTATCATCCATTAATGCTAACCATTGATTAACTTTTTCATTCATATCTGGATGAGATTTTCTAAACTTTTGTAATTCAATGAAATACCATTGTAAATTTTTCATTACTTCATAATCTCTATGTTTATCTAACACTATTGCTGTTTTTGATATGTACTCGTCAAAACCTAATAGTTCGTAGTTTAATATGTTTATCATTATTACTTGATCTATATCTTTATAGTCTGTTCCTCTTTTCGTTTCTCTTGCTAACACTTTTGAACTATAATATGCGGTTCTCTTTTCTATATTGTGTTCGTTTTCCATTTGAAGTTCAATGTTTACTATAATTCCGTTATTTAATGTTGCTTGTAAATCCAGTCTTCCGCCTTTTTCTTCTGGTTTTAATTGCTCTAAATTTACTTCTTCTTTTATCTTTATTTTTTCAATATCTATTTTTAATAGTCCTTTTAAAAAATCTATTAAATATCCTTCGTTTCCTTTTCTTGAGAAGAAAGCCTTAAAGATTTTGTCATCTTTTAAGTTTTTTCCTCTCCTTTTTTCTGGCGTGTTTGTTTGTGGCATAATTGTTTTTGTTTTATTTGCCATATATCTTCCTTTCCTTTATTATACAAACTTTCTTGATTGTTTGCAAGCGTTTGTATAATAAAACTTAATAAATTTCTACTGTAGCATTTTTATACATATTTAGTTTTTAAGTATAAAAACAGAGCCTCCCTTCCATTTTAGATTTTTTAAATTTTGGATTAATTTTGAATCAATTATTTTTGATTGCTAATTCTTTTGAATTAATTTTTGATTAATAATTAATGTTAAAAAAATTTTTGATAATAAAATATTTAAACTTTAAAAAAAGTTGATTTAAATAATTTTATTTTCTTTAAAAAATAACTAAAAAGCACAAAATGCTAAATAGATTAAACTACTTATATCACATTTTATGCCTTTTGTAAATAAGTTTACGTAAATTTGTTTTTTTTACAATAATTGCCAACTAAACCTAGAACCGCTGACATATATAAAAAATCAAGCCTCAAAATCACTGTGTCAAAAGGGACGGGCTTGTTTTGGCATTACTTATTATCATCTAATGGTACTACCCTAAGTGTATATCCCATTGGATATAATAGTTTAATAAGTGTCATAACCTGTGGAGACTTTGAACTGCTTTCTAATCTTGCAATTGCAGGTTGCTTTATTCCAGTTAATTTACTTAAATCTCTTTGAGTTAATTGTGCTTTTTTTCTAGCAGCAATTGTTGCTTCTATAATATCTTCTTCAAGCTGAATTTCAGCAATTTCTTCAGGCGTAAAATTTAAGCTCTCTTTTACTTCTTCCCAAGTAATTTCCTTTTTACTCATCAAAATTCCCTCTTTCTTTATATTCTTTTAAAAGTCTTTTGGCTTTTTCTATTTCTTTTTTAGGTGTTTTTTGTGTTTTCTTTATAAAATTACTTATTAAAATAAATTCATTTTTATTCCAATCCGAAAAAAATATTCTATCTCTTAATGGTCTTAGTTCCCATATATCATCTTCTATATGTTTTATATATGGCTTTCCAATTGATAATCCATTTTTAGCTAATTGATTTATATAAGCAGTAATTTTATTTAGTTTAATTCTAGACTCTTTATTCTCTTTTTTGCTTCTCAATTTATTAATATAATCTAATAAATCGCTTTTTCCATTTTTGTCTGTATAAAAGATTATTTTGTACATCTTCACTCCTTTTATACTATATTTATGATAACATATTTGTTATCACAATGTCAATAGTATTTAATAATAAATTTCTACCGTAGCATTTTATAGCTATATTTAGTTTTTAAGTATAAAAACAAAGCCTCCCTTCCATTTTAGAGTTTTTAATTTTTGATTAATTTTGAATCAATTTTTTGATTGTTAATTCTTTTGAATCAATTTTTTTGATTAATAATTAATGTTAATAAAAATTTTTGATAATAAAATATTTAAACTTTAAAAAAACTTGATTTAAATAATTTTATTTTCTTTAAAAAATAACTAAAAAGCACAAAATGCTTAAATAGATTGCTCTATTTATATCACATTTTGTGCTTAATGTAAATAGTTTTTACATAATTTTCCAATTGTGTCAAATAAGACTGGCACCGATGGCACAATCAATTAATAACAACCGATATTTTCGTATCATTATCTAAATACAACACTATTTTATTCTGATTATAGTCTACATTATAAATCTGATTTATATTTATTCTAATATAAACACTTTCTCCTTTAATAGAAAAAATGTCTTCTTCTAATTTACCTTGTGCTTTTTCTATATTAAGTTTGCTTTCTATAAAGCCTTCTTGTAATACTATAATGTCTTTTCCTTTAATTTGGTTTAAAATTTTTTCTATCATTTCATTTATATTTTTCATATACAATTCCTCTTTCCTTTTATTTTTTATAAATATTGTGTTTATTTTTATGATAATATTATTAAGCGAAATAAAAATATATTTATTCAAAAATAATGAACAAATTTATATGAAGTATAATATTTTAGATTTTTTAAATAATTGATTTTAAATAAGTTGAATTTAACTGATATGGTTATATCATTTGGTTTGATATTTGTCAACATGTTTTTTAGAAGTGTAACTAAAAACAGAAGTACCACTAAAAACGCAAAAAGCCCCACCTTATAAATGGTAAGGTGGCGCCACCTGGGGCAAATTTCAAGTCTCTCCTCAATTATTTTGAGGTAGCCTTGAAATTTGCCCCATCTGACGTGACTAACGCATCGCCAGATGGTACTTAACTTCTAATTTCCAGCTTTAAAACTGGTTTATTTCTATATTAAATTTTAGCACTTAAGCTATCAGACCTACATAATATATAAAAGTGGGCGGAAACCGTAGTTGTTGTTGCTGGCGGAAGTATCGTTGCGGCCACGTGACCTTACGTAGTAGGTGCTGTAGTCGTATCTACCTCCACGATTAACGCACGGATCGCCGGAATCGCTAGAGTATTCTGTTGTCCATTCTCCTACATTTGATGCCATATCATATATATTACATTGTACATCATTTACACCATTTTTTGTTGCACTTCCTGTGGTTGTTGGCAAACCTGTATTAAAACTATTTTGTTTTGAATATGTTGCATTATTTCCACATTTTTGTATAAATACTACTGCTGTATCCCAGGCATAACTTGTTAATAATTCACTTTTGAATTTTGAAGTATCGTTAGTATACATTCCTTGACTCACTGTTTTAGCATTATCACGAGTTATTTTGTTCCATACTCCTCTTCCAGCTATTGTTACTGGTTTTACACTTCCATCTACTGCTGTTTTTGTTGTTAAACTATTATTATTTTCTGTTCCACTTAAGCCTGCTTCGAATCTTCCTATATAATATCCTTTATTTGCTATTGCTTGTTTTACAAATTCTATTTCTGTTACATTATTATTTGTCACTGTTCTTGCAACTGTTGCTTGATGTGTTTTATTATCAGTTGCAGTAAATGATGTTGCATTTTCTGTGTAACATGGAGATATTATAGTTGTTGGATCTTTGGCTGTTGCTGCTCCTGTATTTGAATCAAATGAGTATCTTGAAAGAGTTATAGTTCCTGTTCCTTGTGTTCCTGCAAATGTTAATATTTGTCCTACTGGTACCCATACAAATTCACTTCCATTTGTATTTGTATATGTTACATCTCTTATTACCATTCCATCTTCTAATTTATTTCCTTCTACTACTGTAAATCCTGCTGGCACTATCATTTGTTGTTCATTTGATTGTCCAGCATTTTTTATTGCTTTTAAGTTTTTGGTTGTTGATGGTAGTTTTTCATATCCTTTTAATGCAGCAAATGATTCTACATTTACTGTTATTAAACTATCTGTTTCTGATACCAATACTGGTGGATCTACAGCTTCTACTTCTCCAGTTCTTGTTATTTCATACATGGTTGTTGTCTTTCCTATTACTGTCCATGGGTAATTTGTAGCTGTTATTGCTTGTCTACTATCCTCTTCAACTACTCCCTCTAAACCTCTTTTTAATGCTTCTGCATTTACATATAAGTTATAATCTCCTTCTGCTATAGCACTTACTGTTGCTAGTTTTATTGCATCAAATTCAGCTCCCTGGTCGTTTTTGGTTCTTGCCTCTACTGCTTTGTTTGCTGCACTATCATTACCTGCTATTTGTGCTATTGTTACTCCTGCTAATATTAGTAACACGATAATTGTAATTATTAACGCGATTAGCGTAATACCCTTGCTTTGTTTTAATTGTTTTAGTATTTTAGTTTTAGTTGCTTTTGTTTTTTCCGTTTTTTTGTACATTTACAAAATCTCCTTTCATTTGTACTTTTTTCTTTTTATTAAGTATTTTTTTATTATTAATACTTTAAAATAGTATACATTTTTAAATAGTATGTATCCTTATATAAAGACTTATACAATGCAATTTTTTCCATAACAAGTAATGCTTAATTTTCAATGTACACTTTTTAAAGTTTAATAACTAAAAATATACTATCACAACTGCAATATTTTTGCAAGCATTTTTTAGTGCATATTTTAATATTTTTTTATTGTAAAATAATTGCAAAAGGAGGTTAAAATTTATGAACAAATTAAAAATACCGGTAAACCATAGTGGAATTACTAAAACTCTAAGGTTGCCAGAGGATATGGTTGATAATATACAGGAGCTTGCAAATAAGAAAAATTTATCTTTTAATAGGGTGGTTATTTCTTTATTGGAGTTTGGTTTGGAGAATTTAGATGAAAAGGATAAAGAATTTATAAATATATAGAAAATCGGTCAATTGGAACCCGGAACCAATTGACCGATTTTGATTATCTTAAATAAATATTTGGATCAACTTGTATTGAATCTTTTAATAATTCAAAATGAAGATGTGGTTCATCTACACTTTCAAACATTGCAGTATTTCCAACTGTTCCAATTGCTTGTCCTTTTTCTACTTTATCTCCAGCTTTTACAAATTCAGCAGATAATAAATTTGCATAAACAGTTTGGAAGCCATTATCATGGTCTATAACTATTGTTAAGCCATAACGTGGGTCATTTTTTATAGTTTTTATTGTTCCCGCTTCTGATGCATTTACAACTGTTGTTTTATCTGCTTTTATATCTATTCCTAAGTGTGTTACCCATTCTTTTAAAGTATCTGAATAAATTAGGTTATCTTTAGCAAATTCTTTTACAATTTCTCCTTCAACTGGTTTTTGAAATACTAAATCTTTATTTTCTTCTTTTTTGGTTGCTTTTGCTGATGTTTCAGTTGTTGCAGAATTATTATCATTTGCTTGTTCTTGTTTATTTACATTTGTTTCTGTTTTATACTCACTTGTTTTTGAAGTTGTATTAGCATTTGTTTCTTGGCTTGCATTTAATTTATTTGAACTATTATTTACTTTTGTATTTGTGTTTTGATTATTATCTGTATTTGAAGTTAAATTTCCTTCTTTTTCATTGCTTGCATTAGTTTTACTTGTTTCATTGTTTTTATTTGTTTCATCATTATTTTCTAAATCAGCTTTTCCTTCTTCTACAGATTTTCCCATGTTGTTACTAGCACTTTCACTATCATCATTTTTTAAAATACTTGCAATTTGGTCAGAATTTAATTGACTATTTCTTACATCATTGTTTTGAGAAATACTATACATCCATAATGCAAAAACAATTGCAATTAAAACTAAACCTGCTCCTATACTATACATTAAAATTTTATTATCTTGCTTTTTTCTTAAATCTCTTCTCATAATTTCCTCCTTAACATTTTTATTATTACAAGTATTTCCTTTTAAACATTTATTATTCATATAAAAAGCAAAATATATTAAATTAAAATATTTTTGAATGCGACCAAAGCAGTATTAGAAATTGTAAAAAAAACGTCAAAAGGGTCCTGTTTTCGGGTAAAGTTTGACGTTTTTTTATACAATTTCTTATACGTAGCGAAGGAAAGCCGAGAAAATATTTTAATTAATATATTTTGCTTTAATAAAAAACTATATAGAGGAAATCTCCACATCTTTATAAAAATGTTTCACAATTTCTTCTGCATTTTTTCCTTCTTTTGCAAGACTATCCGCACCAGTTTGGCTCATCCCAACCCCATGACCATAACCTATAACCTTAAAAGTAATTGTTCCATCTTTCTTTTCAAATTCAAAATTTGTAGACTTTAAACCTAGTAAAGTTCTAGTTTCAACACCAGATAAATTATGATTTCCAAATTTTATTGTTTTAACTCGACCACTTTCTGTATATTCCAATATTTTTATATCATCATTATTATTAAAATCTATTGAAATATCAGAGTATTTTTCTTTTAATTTACTTAGCAATTCATCATATTTTAGAGCAACTTCTGAGCTATATTGTGTATATCCTTCTTCACCTGCTGTGGTTACAACTTGTAAATATGGCAAATTACTTCCACCCCAAACTTCCCCAGGTATTTCTGTTGTTCCACCACTATTAGCATGGAAAAAAGCATTTATAGGTTCATTGTTATATGTAATAATTTTCCCTTTTGTATCATTTACACATTTTGATATTTTATCCCAATTCGCCTGTGCTTTATCTTCTTCCCATCTCTCAAATCGCTTTTCTTTTGAAATCCATGCCTGGCAACATGCACTATCATCACAAATATCTGCATTATCATGCTTTGGATTTTTTGTTTTATACATTGTATATGTTCTTGCAACAATCGCTTGGGCTTTTAAAGCTTCTGGCTCAAAATCTACCGGCATTTCTGCTGATACAACATGAACTATATATTCTTCTAAGTCAACCTCTTCTACTTCGTTTGTATCATGATGTAATAGCTTTATTTTATGGCTATTTTCTTTGCTTACCTGTTCATTTGAATTTTGCCCATTGTTTGAATTATTCTGTTCGTTTGCTTGATTATTGCCATCTTGATTGGTATTTTCTTGTGAATTTGTTTGAAGATTTTGTTCTTCTATACTAGAATCATTTGAAGTATTTGTTTCTACACTGTCTTTTCTTTTTGTAAACAATACTGGCATTATGAAAAAAATTAATATGAAAATAATTAAATATAAAAAAAATCTTTTCATTTACAAAATGATTCCTCTCTTTTGTTTTGAAGTTTACGTTTCATTAAATCTAAAATTTTTCTTTCTATTCTTGAAACCTGAACTTGAGTTATACCTAATATTTTTGCTACTTGACTTTGTGTTTTTTCTTTATAAAATCTAAGTAGTATTATTTCTTTATCTCTCTTTTCTAAGCCTTCTATTAACTCTTTTACAACTATTTTATTTGTAATCATTTCTTCTTCATTTTTTCCTGTTGATATTTTATCTATTAAACCAATTTCCTTGTCATCACTTCCGCTATATATGTTTTTTTCGATTGATTCTACAGGGTTTAAGGCTTCTAATGCAAAGGCAATTTCTTCCTTGGAAACCTTTAATTCTTTAGATATTTCTTCTAAAGTAATATCTCTTCCGTATTTTGCTACATAATGTTTTTGTAATTCATTTATCTTTGTATTTAGCTCTTTTATACTTCTGCTAACTTTTATTGTTCCGTCATCTCTTATAAAACGCTTTATTTCTCCTATCATATATGGTACAGAATATGTAGAGAGCTTTACATCAAAATTTGTATCAAATCTTTTTATTGATTTTATAAAGCCTATACATCCTATTTGATATAAATCTTCTAATTCATATCCTCTTCCACTAAATCTTTTAACTATGCTCCAAATAAGTCCGATTATTATCATTTATTAATCTTTGTAATTCATTTTTATCTCCATCTTGGGCTTTTTTTATTGATTGAATACTATTTTCGTACATACTTTTAACCCTCTTTTTCATTTTTATCTATTGTTTTTTCAGAAAGCTATTATTCATTTGTAGCATGTATTAATTCATCCTGACTTGTACACTTACTTTCTTCTTTTAACAAGTCTTCTTTTTTGATTTTCTTTTCCATAGTTACTTTTGTACCAATATCTAAAATAGATTCAACTTCTACCTTATCCATAAAGCTTTCCATTATTGTAAATCCCATTCCTGAACGCTCTAAGTTTGGTTTTGTGGTATATAATGGCTCTTTTGCAACATCTATGTTTTCTATTCCTTTACCTGAATCTGATATTTCTAATATTATTTTATTGTCTATTAATTTGCCTATAATTTTTACCATTCCTGTTTTGTTTTCATATCCATGAATTATGCTGTTTGTAACTGCCTCTGATACTGCAGTTTTTATATCTGCCAATTCTTCTATACTTGGGTCTAATTGTGAAGCAAATGCAGCTACTGCTATTCTTGCAAATGCTTCGTTTGATGATTTGCTTAAAAACTCTAATTTCATTTCGTTTTCAAATTTTTCACTCATAGTTTTATCTCCTTTTTTATTCTAAAGTAAAATATATTTTACATTATATAAATCAATACTTAAACTTATTTTAAGATGCTAAATTAGCAATTGGTATTAATCTTAAAAGTCCACTCATTTCAAATATTTTTCTTACACTTTCAGTTAAATTTGCAACTTCTAGCTTACCTCCTAAAATGTTTACAAATTTATACCTTCCAAGAATTAATCCTATTCCTGCACTGTCCATGAAAGTAACACTATCAAAATCAAATACAACTTTTCTAGGCATGTATCTTTTAATTTCATAATCTGCCTCCCTCCTTATCTTTTGTGCACTACACTCATCAATTTCATCAACAATCTTTAAAACTAAAAGCTTGTCCTCTTCATAAAATTTACTTTCCATACACTTTTCCCTTCTTTTGTTTTTTTCACAAAAAAGATTATAATACTATTTCCATTTTTTTCCAATAGCAAATATATAGAAGTTTTGTCGAAGTATAAGAAGTTTTCGACATTTTTTCTATTTTTATTCTTTTATATTATCCTTAAAAATAATTATTAAGTATAGAATTATTACAACTTTTTCTAAAAAATCTCTTCTTTACTGTTGACCTATAAGAATTTCTATGCTATTATATAGAAGTACTTTTCCTCAAAGTAGGGATTGTATAATAATCAAAAGGAGGGATTTTCCGTATGGATAATATCAAGCGGAAACCCAAGAGACTGACGGATGATTACGCAAAGTATCATTTTGTCAACAAGGAAGCTGCTTTAGCTGCTAAGTCTAGGATGGAACGCAAATACCCTTCCATTAAGATGAAAGTATCAGAAGCAGGGACATTGTTCTGCCATAGAAATGGTAGTACTTTGTTCGATCAGGTGTTCTTGGCTGATGTAATTGCCCTTGGAGGCGTAAATGCATAACGCCTCATGAACACTTCCTCCCTGAATAGCTATCTTCTTGCAACTGTGAGGGGATAGCGGGAAGAGCGCAGGTGTAAAAACCTGCGCTCTTTTTTATAAAAGCGGTCAATTTAAACCCGGAACCAATTGACCGTTTATTTCAATCTTTCTATTACAGTAGCTAACATATCTTTATATTTAGCTAATTTTTCTTTTTCTTCATTTATTTTTGCTTCTGGTGCTTTGTTTACAAAGCCTGGATTAGATAACATTTTTTCACATCTTGCAACTTCTGCCTCTAATTTAGTTTTTTCTGCTTCTAATCTTTTCTTTTCTTCTTCAATATCAACTAAGCCCTCTAATGGAATATATAATTCAATGTTTCCTTTTATTATACTAATTGCATTATCTTTTATTCCATCTTTGTTTGTTTGAATTTTTAAGTCATTTCCAAAAGCTAGTTTTATAATAAATTCTTTTGCTTCTGTTAATTCTTTTTCTAAGTTTGAAACAAATATTAATTCTGTCTTTTTAGATGGATGTATATTCATATTTGCTCTTACATTTCTTACTTCTGTAATAATTTCTTTTAAGTTTTCTACTATTTTTTCTTCTTCATCATATCCAAAAGAATCCATTGCCATTGGCCAATTTGTAATCATTATATCATTTGGATCTTCCATAATGGTTGAATATATTTTTGATGTGATAAATGGCATAAATGGATGTAATAATTTTAATGCATTTACAAATACATTAACTAGTGTAAAGCAAACTGATACCTTTTCTTCTTCACTTTCACTATATAATCTTGGTTTTACAATTTCTATATACCAATCACAGAATTCGTTCCAAATAAAACTATATATTTTATCTAAAGCAATACCTAGTTCGTAATTATCCATATTTTTAGTTACTTCTTTAATTAAAGTATTTGCTTTATTCATTATCCATTTGTCTTCAATTTTTAAGCAACTATCATTTAATCTTCCTGTTGACATATCTACATTTGACATGTAGAATTGTTTCATTTTTTCTTCTTCTACTAATGAATTTGTAATAAATTTTGCTGCATTCCAAATCTTATTTGCAAAGTTTGATGCTTGCTCTAATTTTTCTGGTAAGAATCTTATATCATTTCCCATTGTAGTTCCAGATATAACAGAAAATCTTAAAGCGTCTGCTCCATATTTTTCTATAACATCCATTGGGTCTATTCCGTTTCCTAGTGTCTTAGACATTTTTCTTCCTTGACTATCACGTACTAAACCATGTACTACAACATCTTTAAATGGTGGTACATCCGTAAATTTAAGTCCTTGTGTCATCATTCTTGATACCCAGAAGGTTATAATATCAAAACCTGTAACCAATACATTTGTTGGATAAAATTTTTTATAATCTTCACTTTCTACATTTGGCCAACCTAGTGTTGAAAATGGCCATAATGCTGAACTAAACCATGTATCTAATGTATCCTCATCTTGATGTAATTTTGTACTTCCACATTTTGGGCATTTTTCTGGCATAGATTTTCCAACATAAATTTCTCCACAATCTTCACAATAATATGCAGGTATTCTATGTCCCCACCATAATTGACGAGATATACACCAATCTTGTATATTATCTAACCAGTTAAAATATTGTTTTTCATATCTTTTTGGCACAAATCTCATTTCGTTATTTCTACAACTATCTGCTGCTCTTTTTGCCATATCTTTCATGTTTACAAACCATTGTGTTGAGATTTTTGGTTCTATTGTATGTTTACATCTTTCACATTTTGCAACATTATGAGTATATTCTTCTTCTTTTACCAAAGCTCCTATTTCTTTTAGTTTTTCTACTATTAATTTACGAGCTTCTATTAAGTCCATTCCTTTATATTCTGGAACTAGATTTCCCATTTTAAAGTTTTCATCAAATACTTCTACTATTTCCAAGTTATGTCTTAAGCCAGCTTGATAGTCGTTCATATCATGTGCTGGTGTAATTTTAACACATCCTGTTCCAAATTCTTTTTCAACAAAATCATCTGCTATTATTGGAATTTCTTTGTTCATAATTGGTAAAATACATGTTTTTCCAACTAAGTCTTTATATCTTTCATCTTCTGGATGTACTGCAACTGCTGTATCTCCTAGCATTGTTTCTGGTCTTGTTGTAGCAACTGTAATAAATTTATCTTCTGTTCCCGTAATTTTATATCTTATATGCCATAAATGTGATGGTTCTTCTTTATATTCAACTTCTGCATCAGAAATTGATGTATTACAACTTGTACACCAATTTACCATTCTTTTTCCTTTATATATTAGGCCTTCTTCATATAATTTTATAAATTGTTCTAAAACAGCGTCACTCATGCCTTCGTCCATAGTAAATCTGTTTCTTTCCCAATCACATGAACAGCCCAATTTACGTTGTTGTTTTTGAATTATTCCACCGTATTTATGAGTCCAATCCCAAGTTTCTTCTAGGAATTTTTCTCTTCCTAAATCTTGTTTTGTTTTTCCTTCATCTCTTAGTTTTTGAACAACTTTCATTTCTGTTGAAATTGCAGCATGGTCTGAACCTGGAAGCCACAATGTGTTATATCCTTGCATTCTTTTAAAACGTATTAATATATCTTGAATTGTATCATCTAATGCATGCCCCATATGTAATTTTCCTGTTACGTTTGGTGGTGGCATCATTATACAATAGTTTTCTTTATCTTTATTATCTGTTGGCTTAAAATAGCCTTTTTCTTCCCAACTTTTGTATAATTCATCTTCAAATTCTTGTGGATTATACTTTCCTTCTAATTGTTTTTTACTCATAAATTATTTCTCCTTATAAATCGAATATGCCAATTATTATTTATTAACAATAAAATTTTATTGCATCTATACCATATTTTTCTTTCCTTTTGAAATATGTACATGTATTGGTTCATTTATTTCATTTGACCAAAAATATATTTTGTATCCGCATTACTTCTAAAATATTAGGCAAATTTAAGACCTCCTTGTCTAGCATATTTAAAAAATAAATGTGCTCCTTTTTCAACAGTTTCTCTAAATTCTTGGATTTCTTCATCTGAAAAATGTCCATCTTGTTCTACTATTTCATAACTAGGAAGTTCAAACACAACAGTATCAAATCCATAATCCATTGGTCTTTCAAAAGTAACATGTATATATTCTTCTCCATTATCCTTTTTTCTAATATCTGAAAAAACTACTAAAGTTTCATCTGGATATTTTGCAAATTCATAAACCATTTCTTTATTCTCCTCATATCATTATAATTACAAATATATTATAATTCATTTTGTTTAAAAAATCTATACAATTTAATTATTTTTGTAATTATTTTTATTAAAGCACATAATGCACTAAAAAAATCTTACTTTATAATCACAACTAAATTCTTCTCCAGGTTTTAGTTTTGTAATACTTTCTTTTTCAACAAATACTCCGTTTGAACTCACACTATCTGTGTGATTTTGCCATGGTTCTATGCATACAAATGGTGCTCCTGGCTTTGACCAAATTGCAAGATATGGAAATCCTTTAAAATTAAATTCAAAAAGTTTAGTATTTGTACTACTATTAAACAAAGTTACTATATTAGAATTAATATTTTTCATAATTATTGCATCTTCATTAAAAATATCTTTTGTTAATTCAATTTTATTATCTTTTAAAATGCTTTGTTCTGGTTTCTCTTTTATTAAACCTTCTTGTAATTTATAGAATTCTATTTTATCCTCTTTGTTCTCAAATTGTAATTCATAATCACCTGTACTATAATCACAAATAAATGCTGGATGTCCACCAAGTCCAAATGGCATCTCTTTATTATCTCTATTTATTACAGTATATTTGGTTTTTAATTCATTGTTATTTATATAATATTCAACTGTTAGTTCGAATTCAAAAGGATACTTTTTTAGTGTTTCATTAGTAGTTTTTAATAAAAATTTATGATAATTTTCTTTTTTCTCTATTTCTTCAAAATCCATATCTCTTGCAAATCCGTGTTGAGTCATTTCATAAGTTTTTCCATTAATAATTGTTTTATTATCTTTAAGCTTACCAACAATTGGAAATAAAATAGGTGCATGTCTTCCCCAAAAAGCTTTACCATTTTCATCTAACACTTCATTTCCCTGATGTAACATTTCTTTACCATCTAGCTTTATACTTGTTAATTCTGCTCCATGACTTGAACATTTAATTTGTAACATAAACATCATCCTTTATATTTTATATTATACAATAGTTTAAAATTTTTTTATTATTATATAAAAAATTAACTAAAATATCAAGTTATGATTGTTGTTCAAAAAAAACAAAAAAATATAACTTATATATGTGATGCTTAATTATTATTTTAGCATCATCTTCAAAAAATTGAATTTTTTTCTTTTATATATTTTTGCAATAAGAGAAAACTAAAAAAAATATTTTATTAATAATTTAACTTTGTTTAAAATTAACAAAGCTATAAAAAGGAATGCTTATGAATCAAATTTTAGAAACAAGTAGTAAAAATGCTAAAATTAAAAAATATGTTATTATCTTAACTATTTCAATAATTTCGATATTAGTTTTATTTTGTATTATTATTTCTGATATAATTAATAATAATCATCAAAAAGAGCTATCTAAAAGCATTGGTAATAATTACAAAATATATAAGCTATTTGCTGAAAAAAATGATAATAACATTTTATTAAAAGATTATGATTTTTATGGTAATATTATTATTCCAAAAATAAATATAAACTATCCATTTTTTTATGGATTTTCTGATGAGCTTTTGAAAATTTCGCCATGTAGGTTTTATGGCAAAATACCACTGCCAAAATCCCACGTTATTTTTGACACTGACAAAAATAACGACCTTAATAGCAGCGATGGTAACTTATGCATTTTAGGGCACAATTATAATGATGATAGATTTTTTGGAAAACTAAAAGATATAAATATTAAAGATAAAATTATAATAGAAGATTTAAATAATAATCTATTTTATTATACTGTTTTTGATAAATTCGAAGTTTCAGAAGATGTTGCTTATTCTTCTGCTATTAATAGAAACTATGATTATGAATTGACTCTTGTTACATGTACAAATTATAATAATAAAAGACTGATTATTAAAGCAAAAAAAGAAAGCTCTTAAATAAAGCTTTCTTTTAAACATATTTTAAACATTTTTATATTCTTTTATTTTCTTAAAAGCAACTATTGCAGATATTCCAAATACAGCTATTAATGCTACCATTGGTAATGAATCTTCTAATCCTGCTTTTGATAATGATTTATCATCTTTCTTTTCAGTTGTAGTTGTTTGTGTTGGTGTTGGTGTAGTTGTATTATTATATACACTTGAATTACCTGTAGTTACTTCTTCCTTTTTTTCAGTTGATGTTGATGGTGTTGATGTAGTTGTGCTAGGTGTATCTGTACTTGTTGTAGTTGGTATATCTGTTACATCTAGTAATTCATCAATACCTGAAGTATCAGCAGCAAATACTGAATTAGTTCCTACTAAAACTACACTTAAAACTATTAATAATAATCCTTTAATTAAATTCTTTTTCATAATCTATTTCTCCTTTTTAATAATATATTTCTATTATTATTTATCAATCAACGGTTATTATACCATTATTTTTGCTGTTTTGCAAGTATTTAAGAAATATATTTTTAATTTTCTTTTGCTTCTATTATTATTTTAAACTTTATTTTTATTTTCGTCAAGTTCTTTTATATTTTTTGTATTTAACTTTTTTGTTACAAAAATATTACAATTTCATTACACATTAAACTTAAATAAAACTATATCTCCATCTTGCATTACATATTCTTTTCCTTCAGAACGAACTAATCCTTTTTCACGTGCTGCAACCATCGAACCTTCTTTCATTAAGTCAGTATATGACACTACTTCTGCTTTTATAAATCCTCTTTCAATATCTGAGTGTATTTTTCCAGCTGCTTGTGGTGCTTTTGTACCTTTCTTTATAGTCCATGCTCTAACTTCTGGCTCTCCTGCAGTTAAGAATGACATTAGTCCTAATAAATCATAACTCTTTTTTATTACTTTATCTAAGCCTGATTCTTCTTGTCCTAATGCTTCTAACATTTCTTTTTTATCTTCATCATCTAAACCTGATAATTCTTCTTCTATTTTAACGCAAAGTGGAATTACTTCTGCATGTTCTTTTTTAGCATATTCCTTTACCTTTTTAACATTTTCATCATTTTCAGCATCTTCTAATTGTTCTTCTGAAACATTTGCTACATAAAGAATTGGCTTTGTTGTTAATAAAAACATATCTTTTACTAATTCTTTTTCATCTTCATTATAATCAAGAGCTCTAGCAGATACACCATTTTCTAAATTTTGTTTGATTCTTTCTAATAAATCTATTTCTGCTTGATATTTTTTGTCTGCTTTTAAATTTTTTCTTGCTTTATCTAGTCTTTTGTCAACTGTCTCTATATCTGCAAAAATTAATTCTAAATTTATTGTTTCTATATCTCTTAAAGGATCAATACTTCCATCTACATGCACAACATTTGCATTTTCAAAACATCTAACTACTTCTACTATTGCATCTGTTTCACGAATATGTGATAAAAACTTGTTTCCAAGGCCTTCTCCTTTACTTGCCCCTTTAACAAGTCCTGCAATATCAACAAATTCTATTATTGCATGAGTTGTTTTTTGTGGATTATACATTTTTGTTAAGTCATCTAGCCTTTCATCTGGAACTGGCACTACGCCTACATTTGGTTCAATTGTACAAAAAGGATAATTTGCACATTCAGCTCCTGCTTTTGTTATACTATTAAATAATGTACTCTTTCCAACATTTGGAAGTCCTACAATTCCTAATTTCATTTTTATTCCTCCTAATAAATTTTTATTATTTAATATTTAAGAATTCAGAGACAAATTTAGAAAGACTCATTACCCCAATATCCCCATCTTCACGAGAACGTACAGCAACAAGATTTCCTTCTTTTTCTTTATCTCCTACAACAAGCATAAATGGGACTTTTTGCATTTGAGCTTCACGAATTTTATATCCTACTTTTTCGTTTCTATCATCAAATTTTACTCTTATTCCTTCTGCTTGTAATTTTTCTTTTATTTCATTACAATAATCATATTGTTTTTCACTAATTGGTAAAATTTTTACTTGTGTTGGTGCTAGCCATACTGGGAACGCTCCTTTTGTTTCTTCAATTAGGAATGAAATAAATCTATCAGAAGAACCTAATATTGCTCTATGTATTACAACTGGTCTATGTTCTTTTCCATCTTCTCCAATATAAGTCAAATCAAATCTTTCTGGTAAAGCAAAGTCTAATTGACATGTTGGAATTGTTACGTCATGATTTAATGCAGTTTTTATTTGGATATCAATTTTTGGTCCATAGAAGGCTGCTTCTCCTTCTGCCTCGTAAAAATCAATATTTAAATCTTTTAAAATTTGTCTTAATTGACTTTCAGCTGTTTCCCACATTTCATCATTATCTATATATTTTTCTTTATTATTTTTATCTCTTAAAGATAATCTAAATGAAAATGCTGATTCTGGGAAACCAAAATCCTTCATATATACTTCAAATATTAGATTTAATACTTTTCCAACTTCTTCTTTAATTTGGTCTGGTCTTACAAAAAGGTGAGCATCATTTTGACACATTTGACGAACTCTTTCTAGTCCGCAAACACTTCCACTTGATTCGTATCTAAAGTCATTTGCAAGTTCACCAATTTTTATTGGTAAATCTCTATATGAACGCATTTCATTTTTATAAATTAACATATGATGTGGACAGTTCATTGGTCTTAAAACCAATTCTTCATTTTCCATTTTCATAACCGGAAACATATCATCTTTATAGTGATCCCAATGACCTGAAGTTTTGTATAAATCAACGTTTGCAAGTGATGGTGTATATACATGCCAATATCCAAGCTTTAATTCTTTATCTTGAATATATCTTTCTAGCAATCTTCTAATTGTTGCACCATCTGGTAAATACATTGGGAGTCCTGAACCAACTAATGGATGTGTCATAAATAAGCTTAAATCTTTACCTATTTTTCTATGATCTCTTTGTTTAGCTTCTTCTAATAAGTTTAAATATTCTTCTAACTGGCTTGCTTTTGGATAAGATATAGCATAAATCCTTTGTAACATTTTATTATGCTCGTCTCCTCTCCAATATGCACCAGATGAAGATAAAATTTTTACAGCTTTAACTTTTCCAGTACTAACTAAGTGTGGACCTGCACATAAATCTGTAAAATCTCCTTGTTTATAAAAACTAATTTCTTCACCTTCTGGAAGTTCATTGATTAATTCTTGTTTATAAATTTGACCTTCCATTAGTTTTAATGCTTCTTTCTTTGGAAGAGAAAATCTTTCTATTTCTATATCTTCTTTTATAATTTTTTTCATTTCTTCTTCTATTTTTAATTTATCTTCATCTGTAAATGGATTTTCCACATCAAAATCATAATAGAAACCATTATCAATTGCTGGTCCTATTGCAAATTTAACATCAGGGAATAATCTTTTAACAGCTTGTGCCATAATATGAGAAGTTGTATGCCAATATGCTTTTTTTCCATCAATACTTGAGTCAAAAGTTTCTATTGTTAATGTACAATCCTTTTCCAAAGCATATCTTAAATCTTCTACTTTTCCATCTACAGTCCCACATGTTGCAACTCTTGCTAAGCCTTCACTAATTTTTTTAGCAACCTCTAATATTGTTGTTTTTTGTTCAACTTCCATAATTGAACCATCTTTTAATGTAAGTTTAATCATAAAAAATCCTCCTTTATTGCCATTGGTGCCGGGTTTAGTTTGACCGTTTTTATCTTTTTTGAAATATACAAAAAACTCCTATGAGTTTTTGTACTCATAGGAGTGTAATTAACACGGTTCCATCCTATTATTATCTTAATTTACAGATTATAACGTATCTTAACCCGTTTGGTTTATTCGCCAAAAGTGTGAAGAGGTAGTTTTCAAATATGTTTACTTAAATAGGTTTCCAGCTTATAACCTATTCTCTCTTTAAGCAACCTTTATTTTACTCGTCTCTTACTTACTTTTTCCTTATTGATAATTATTTTATAGCTTTTTTTTAAAAAAGTCAATAGAAATCATTTACTTTTTTAAAATGATAATATATAATACCTTTTAGTTTGATATTTAAAAAGTTGTCAAAAATGTTGTCAATTTATTTTTAAATTGCTAAAACTATTTATTTGCTTCTATAGCTCAGTAGGTAGAGTGCAGCCTTGGTAAGGCTGAGGTCACGGGTTCGATTCCCGTTGGAAGCACCAATGACGTATCTGTTCGAACTAACAGCAGATAGACTAAAATCATTCAAGCAATTGGATGATTTTTTTATTTGTCTCGCAGAGCCCCGAGTTATGATGGCACGTCATAACTCATAGGGGGTTAGGACTTATGACAAGGTCAAAGTCCTGTGCTTCGAAGTAAGTTCAAGGAGGTGCTTATATGGAACAAGAATTAGCCTATTCTTTTCACTTAGGTAGTGATAAGAATAAAAGTAAATTAGCAAGGAAAGTATCAAAAGGAAATGTATCTGGTACTACCTCTTTTTCAAATAATGCTATATAAAATGCAAAAGGATTATCAAAAGTAAATAAGCACAATTTACGAGATTATGATAATCAAAGAGAACTTATTACAACCATATATGGAACAAATGATATTGTTGAAGATGTTAAACAAGTATATTTAGATGAATTTGAACCAGCTAGAATTGAATATAATGCTAAAACAAGAGCTGATAGACAAATAAAAGATTACTTTCAAAAGGTGTGTGATTCTCAAAATGATATTGCTTGTGAAATTATAATAGAACTTGGAGATATGGATTTTTGGCAAGATAAAGACAACGAATATAGATATAAGATGACCGATGTTTATAATGAACAAGTACAGGAATTATCTAAACTACTTCCTGACTTCAAAATAGCAAATGCTACAATTCATTATGATGAAACATCTCCACATATGCACGTTATTGGTGTTCCTGCAATAGATAATTGTAAAAGAGGTATGAAAAAACAAGTTGGAAAATCACAACTATTTACTAAAACCTTACTTTCTGAAATACAAGACAAAATGAGAAATGCTTGTATTAAATCATATAATAAGTTCTATGATGTTGATAGTAGGCTTAAAACAAAGCAAAAGGCAGAAATCAAGATATTAATGTTAAAGAAATGGATAATTATAGACAGATGAAGAAAAAAATAGAGAAACAGAAACAAAAGTTAGAAAATGCTAATAAACAGACTAAAAAGCTTGATAGTACAAGTAAAGATATTTCTCAAATATTAGATAATTTAAAATCGCCTTTGCTAGATAAAAATAATAAGCTTATTTTCAACGAGAATATAGATAATATCAAAAATTATATTAAAAACGTAACTAATGTTACTCAGACTGTAAGAAGTGTAAATGACTTAAATATAGCTATTGAAGATTTTGAATTTTATACACTTGAAGTAGGTCAAGAAAATCGTTCACTTCAATATCAAATAGAACAAAAAGATGAAGTTATTGAAAAATTAAATGATAAATTATCAGCTAAGGAAAAAATTGTTATTAAATTACAAGAAGAGAAAGAAAGTCTAAAAGCTCAATTAGAAAAGTTCAAAGGATTTTGGCATAATTTAATGAGCCACTTTCATAAGAGAATAACTTATGATAATGACCAAAATTATAAAATTGTTAGTGATGACTTATATAGAAATGGCATATTTGATGACAATGATAATGAAATAGCAAATAACATTTTTATAAAAGTAACTATACCAAATGAAAATAAAACTGAAAAGAACAGAAAGAAAAATAATGATAGAAGATTTTAAAATGGAGGAAAATTGAATATGGAAAGTGAAAAAGTAAAATTTCTAATAGATATGATAAATGATATGGATATCAAAGATAAATTAAGATTAGTAATATGTATGAGCCAAAGCAAATGGTCTGGACTTATATATAATACCAAAGAATATTATGAAAAATTTGATAGTATGTTAAAAGATATAGATGAAGAATATAGAACTACTCTTATAAGTTTTGGAAAATATAAAACTGTAATGTTTGCAATGGCTAAACTTATGGAAATGGAAACAACAGAACAAAATAAGGTGGCTATGTATTTAATTAACATTATAGCAAAATAGCAAAAATATGAAAAAAGTTGCTAAAATACTAGAAATATGGTATAATTTATATAGTTTAAGAAAAAAGAAAGGTGGTAAATCATATGAAATCTGAATTTTTAAGAAGAATTGAAATAAAAAAGGCACCAGTTAATCAAGGAAGAACGGTATTAACTCCAGTTAATCAAGGAAGAACGGTATTAACTCCAGCCGAAAAAAACAGAAAACCATTAACTCCAGCCGAAAAAAACAGAAAACCATTAACTCCAGCCGAAAAAAAAAGAAAACCATTAACTCATGCTGATAAATTTTATGATGAAGAACGTTAGTAAAAGGAAGACAGTAGATTTAAAATAATCTGCTGTTTTATTTTTGAAAAACACTTGAATTTTAAGGAGTAATATGTTAATTTATAAGTAATTTGATTGATATTTATATCAATCGTCAAGAGAGCCAGCGAGTTGTAAATGTCTACGTCGTTGGCACCATAATGCGTTTTCGTCGAACCACTTGTAATTATTCATACAAGCGAGTTTGAGAAAAATTAAAAGTGAATATCATATCACTTATATAAGTCGATTTAGTCGGCTTATTTTTTTATTATTGGGGTGATAAAAAATAAAAGAAAATTTCACAAAACTACGAGTTTTTTAGGACAAATAAATTTTTTTAATTTTAAAAAAAGAATGGAAAATATTGTAAAAACATGATATAATAAATTAAATTTTGTTAGGAGGATTTAAATTATAGTGAAAAAAGCATATCTAGAATGTTTGAAAGGACTAAGATTTTTTAGAAAATCATTATTAGAAGGTATTGATATAAAACGTGGTAAAATGTATTTTACTTGGCTTAAAGATAAAACTGAAAAAGTGATGAATGAGAAAGATGTTGATTTTATTTACAAAAATGTTATAAGTTTTACATTGCCACAATACGTTATTACTCAATATATATATAATAAATCAAATAAAGCTATAAAAAGCATTATAAAGAAGAATTATAGTTTTAACGATAATAAATATACTTTCAGTAATTCGGATATATCAAGCCATGATGTTAAACTTTTAATGAAATAAATTCTATTTAAAAGAGGAAATGTTATTTGGATAGATTTTGGATTTAATATTGGAAATGAATTTGGAGGTATGCATCCTGCTGTTATCCTTAAAAATTTTGAATACGATCTTTTTGTAATTCCTATTTCATCTAAAAAGCCTCCAGAATATATTAAATTGGATCAAGATTTGGAGAATCAAACAATATCTGAAGAAGAATATAATGATAGAAAAGATACAATTACTGAAATTATTGAACTATCAAAGATAAATGGCTTCAGAAATATGTTAAGATGGGCGCGAATTACTAGAATGAAAAAAATTAGTATGTTAAGAATTAATTATTCCGGAACAATAGGTACGTTAGAGGGTAAAGATATGGATAAAATTGCAGAAAAAATATCAATAGAATTAGGCAACTCTCAAACTTAATTTACAAAAATTTAATGCATAAATTATTGACTTTTGGAATAAAATATAGTATCAAAGTATTAGAAAGTAATCAATAAAGATTGCTATGAAAGGGATGAAAATCCCAGTTAAATTGCTATGAAAGATGACCAGTAGTTTACTACTGGTCATCAGTCGTTTTGTTTGTATTTAATCTATAGTAATAATGGTATCAAAATATCCTTTTCCAGAAGGAATACTTAGTTTTACAACAATATTTAACTTACCATTATCGGATAGAAAATACTCTAATGTATTATTATTAATAGAATTTTTATAATTATTTATGCTTTCATTATTATATGTATCAAAATTAGTACCTTGAGGATAGTATGCACCCTCGCCAATATCTTTTTCATGGTCTTTTAAACCTTTTAATTTTTCCTTCATAATTTCTGTAATTGCTTTTTCAACTTTAGAATTAATAGTGGTAGAGTTAAAACCAGCAATTTTATAAACTTCTTCATATGAAAGTTGATTTCCTGTCTTTAAATCGAAATTATAAGTATAATATTGAGGATAAGCAACATCAGTACCACCAACACCATATGTTAAAACAATAGATAGACTATTATCACTAATATATTTTTTATAATTGCATTCATCTATGTAAGCTATTTTATTATTTACCCCATTATTGTAAGTTTCAATAGCATTATTAAAAACTTCTTTAATTTTATTATTTGAATTATTTGCATAAGATGAATTAATATTTATATATGGTACAATAATGTCTTTAGCATAATAGGTTTCATTATATTGAGTTGTATAAGAATCAGCAATCACATTTTTTGTATATTTAGCATCATATACCCAATCTTTTGTAGTATCTATTTTAGAAACTAAATCATTACTACTAGAGTTTGATGTATCTATTGTTTCGGATATTTTATTCATTTCTCCTTGCAAATCATTTACAGTTCCATTCAAAATATCTACTTGTGCTTGAAGTTCAGTGGATTTTTTTATTTCTATTGCCTTGTCACTGTTTAATTTGTAAATAAATACACCCATTACGACAATAACAAGTATAGCTATTAATAATAAAAAGGTTGATAAGCTTATTTTGGTTATCTTCTTTTCTTCCATGTTCTCACCTCGCTTTCTTTTGTAAATATGTAATATATATAAATTCTACCATTTATAATATTTTTTTTCAATAATATTTAAAAATTTTTATTAAATTTATTTCAAATTACAAAAATATATGCTAAAGTAATAGTAGCTTGATTGATTTTATATCAATCGTCAAGAGAGCCAGCGAGTTGTAAATGTCTACGTCGTTGGCACCATAAAAAAAGTTATTACTTTATAGTAATAACTTTTTTATAATTAAATAATAAATTATTATCTTTCTTGGTCTTTTAAATCTTTCATTTTAAAAGCTCTTAATAATCCTTTCACTTCAGCTTCTACTTGATATATTTTAGCTATTGATATTACTTGTTCTATACTTGCTTTTTTTGTTATCATTAAATTTACTATCTTTTGAGCAATATCTTTATCTGTTTCTTCTTTTATTTCTTTTTGAACATCATTATTGTTGTAATTCTCTTTTGTTTTAATTACTTTTTCTTTCTCTTTCATTTTCTTTATTCTAACACAAATCGTCACATGTGATACGCCTAATACTTTTGCTACTTGCGTTTGATTTAATCCACTTTTTAATAATGTTAATATTTGATTATCAATATCGTTTTCTTCTTTTTTTGGTATTACTATTCCAAGTTCTTTCATTTTCTTTATTCTATATGAAATATTTCCATTTGATCTACCTATTTTCTCTGCTATTTGTATTTGACTCAATCCTTGTTCTAGTAATTCCAATATTTTTTTATCTATTTTGTCTATCTTTCTACTCTTTTTCGGTATTACTTTACCTTGTTCTTTCATTATTTTTATTCTTTTTGAAATAGTAAAATGTGAAATATTTAATATAGCCTCTATTTCTTTTTTCTTTAATCCATTTTCTAACAACTCTAATATTTTATTATCTATTTCATCATTTTCTACTCTTTTCTTTTTTGATATTATTCCTTTCTCTTTCATTTTCTTTATTCTATATGAAATACTACATATAGAGATTCCTATTTCATTTGCTATTTGCGTTTGATTTAATCCACTTTTTAATAATGTTAATATTTGATTATAAATATCGTTTTCTTCTTTTTTTGGTATTACCATCCCTCGTTCTTTCATTCTCTTGATTCTATTTGAAATAGTCGCATTCGATAAACCAATTCTATCAGAAATCTGTGTTTGATTTAATCCATTTTCTAATAGTTCCAATATTTTATTATCTATTTCATCATTTCTTATTTTTTTAGGTTTTCCACGTTTTTTTCCTTCCAAAATAATCCCCTTCCTATCTTTAATTATTATAATTTTTTAACCATATTCTGCCATATATTATAGCATAATTTTATGTAAATTTCAAGTTTCTATAAAAAAAAGTAAATTGGAATTAACAACTATTATATTTTGTTTTAAAAAACAACCATATACAAAAAAGCCAACGGTTGATTGTTCCGTTGGCTTTTTTTATGCATATGCTTGGCGTTTTTTAAAGCTAAGTAAATTTGTAATTTCTGATTCTGTTCCTTTAGATTTTTTAGTTTTTCTTGCTCTTTCTTGTTCAATTTCACGTTTTTGTTTTTCTGCCATAGATTGACAAATTGCTTTTTGATATGTAAAGTGTGTATCTTGTGCAATCTTGCTCCAGTTATATTCATTTCTAACTTTATTTTTTGCTTTTTTAGTTATTTCTGCACATAATTTATGGTCATATAATAATTCTAATATTGAATCTGCAATTGAGTTTGGATTTCCTGCATAAGTTTTCATTCCATTTTCTCTATGTTGTACTATTTCGTTTAAACCACCAATATCTGAAACTACTACTGGATTTTCAGAAAGCATTGCCTCTAATGCTACTATTCCAAATGGTTCGTATGTACTTGGAAATACAGATATATCTGCTGCTTTATACATTTTTTGTACATCTTTTCCATTTAAGTATCCTGCAAAATATACTTTATTTCCTAGTCCTAAAGCATTTACTTCTGCTTTTAATTCATCTATCATTCCACCTCTACCAGCTATTACAAGTTTGGCATCGTGGTATCCTTCTAGTATTTTTGGCATTGCAGCAATTAAATGTTGAACACCTTTTTCGTAAACTAATCTTCCCATGAATAAAATAATTTTTTCATTATCCATTGCATATCTTCTTCTAAATAAGTAATCTCTTTCTACTCCGTTAAATGATGTTAAGTTTACTCCGTTCGGTACTACATTTATTTTATCAAATGGAAGACCAAATAATCTTTGTATTTCTCCTTTCATGTAATTGCTATTTACAATTACTTCTGCTGCCTCATAAGTTAACATCCATTCTGTATCATTTATATATCTTTGTTGTTCATCATGTATTCCACTATTTCTTCCACTTTCAGTTGCATGTATTGTTGCTACAATTGGCATATTGTATGAACTTTTTAATGTTTTTGCTGCATAAGCAACTAACCAATCATGTGCATGGATTACATCAAACTTTCCTTCTTCTGCAATTATTTCATTTGCTTTTGCAATCATATTAAAGTTTAATTGCATTACCCAGTCTATAAAATTATTTGGATTTATCATAAAGTTATCAACTCTATAAACTTTTACACCTTTATCATCTTCAAAATATGGAACATCTCCGTCTTTATATGTTACAACCGTAACATCATGTCCATCTTTAATTAAAGTGTGTGATAAATCATATACTACTCTAGAGATTCCGCCTACTATTCTTGGTGGATATTCCCATGTTAACATTAATATTTTCATTAGTTTAATTGCCTCCTTTTATAGACAAATTATCTTTTGTTTTTTATATTTTTTTAAATTTTTGCTCATTTTTTTACATTTTATAAAACTTTTTACAAAAAGTAAATATTTTTGACAAAAATTTTTATTTTTTTTATTGAATTTATTTTATTTTTGTTGTAGTATATAATAGAAGTAAAATACTTAGGAGGAAAAATCCATGCCTAGAAAAACTAAAGATAGTGAAATCGTAGATGTTTCTAAGAAAAAAACGGTTGCAAAAAAAGCAACTACTAAAAAAGTAGATACAAAAAAGAAAACTACTATTGCTAAAAAAGCTACTGTAAAGAAAAAAGCAGATTCTAAAGCAGAAAAAAAAGCTTCAGTTGCAAAGAAAACAACAGCAAAAAAGGTAACTAAAACAGCTACCAAAAAGACTACTGCTACTAAAAAAGCTGTTGCTAAAAAAACTACTGCTACTAAAAAATCAACAACCAAAAAAATAACAACATCAAAACCAAAAAAAGTAGTTGAAGAAAAAGTTGAAAATACTGTTTCAAGCACTGTTGTAACAAATAATTTAGAATACTACGATTTACCATATAGATATAATCAAACAATTGTAAAAGTATTAGCTCAAACCCCAACAAATCTATTTATTTATTGGGATATTTCTGATGCTGATAGAGAAAACTTTAAAAAACAATTTGGAGATAACTTTTTCGAAACAACAAGACCTATTTTAAAAATCTATAATGATACTATGCACTATGATTTTGAAGTTGAAATAAACGATTTTGCAAATAGTTGGTATTTACAAGTAAATGATAGCAAATGTGATTATAGAGTCGAACTTGCAAGACGTCCAATTTATAACAATTCTAATATTTCTCAAGACTATATTTATATTTCATCTTCAAATGAAATTGAATCTCCAAATGATAGAATTTTATTTAATGTAGATGAAAAAATGGTTTATTTTAGAAATGTAAAAACAAATAAAACCTTTACAAAGTCATTTGCAAATCTTTCATTTATTAGAAATATGGGCAAAATATATAACATTTATGATTTATATAAAAAGATTTATAATGATGGAGATTTAGATGATATTTATAATCCTTCTTCAAGATTTTTCTAGTTAGAAAAAAGTAATATATATTACTTTCATAATTTAAATTACAAAGGAGAACATTAAAAATGCAACAAAAAAAAGGATATGTAAGCTTCGTATTACATGCACATCTTCCATTTATTCATCATCCAGAAAGTGATGATTACTTAGAAGAATCTTGGTTATTTGAAGCAATTTCAGAAACATATATACCCTTGCTTTTAAACTTTCAAAAATTAGTAGAAGAAAAAGTTGACTTTAGAATTACAATGTCAATGACTCCTCCTCTACTTAATATGTTGGATAATAAATTATTGCAAAAAAAATATATAAATTATTTAGATAAGCTTATTGAGCTTTCAAAAAAAGAAATTGAAAGAACTGCTGGCGATGCTAGATTAAATGAACTTTCTAAATATTATTTTGATAGATATTCAAATGATTTACACGTTTTTAAAGATGTTTATAAATGTAATATAATTCAGGGATTTAAACATTTTCAAGACATAGGTGTTCTTGAAATTATTACATGTGGTGCAACACATGGCTACTTCCCTATTTTATATGTAAATGAAAAAACTGTAAAAGCACAAATCGCAGTTGGTGTACAAACTTATGAAAAATATTTTGGAAGAAAACCTCGTGGAATTTGGCTTCCAGAATGTGGTTATGTTCCAGAAGCAGATAAATATTTAAAAGAATTCGGTATAGATTATATTATTACAGAATCTCACGGAATTTTATATGCAGACCCTACCCCAATTTACGGTACCTTTGCACCTATTGTTTCGCCAGAAGGTGTAATAGCATTTGGTAGAGATATTGAATCTTCAAGACAAGTTTGGAGTTCAATTAATGGTTACCCAGGCGATTTTAATTACAGAGAATTTTACCGTGATATTGGCTACGAAGCAGATTATGATTATATTAAACCATATATAGCACACAATGGAGTTAGAGTTCATACAGGAATTAAGTATTACAGAATTACAGGAAAAACTGAGCAAAAGGATTACTACAATATTCAATGGGCTAAAGATTCTGCCGAAATGCAAGCTGGTCACTTTTTAGATTCTAGAAATGCACAAATTAATCATTTAGCTGATGCAATGGAAAATCCACCTTTTATTTTATGCCCATATGATGCAGAACTTTATGGACATTGGTGGTACGAAGGACCATATTGGTTATATGTTTTGTTTAAAAAAGTTTATTATGATGATTGTAATTTCCAATTAATTACTCCATCTGAATATATAGATAAATATCCAGAAATGCAAGTTTGTTCTCCTTGTAGATCAAGTTGGGGTGCAAATGGCTATAGTGAAGTTTGGCTAAATCCAACAAACGACTATGTTCATCGCCATCTTCATGTGGCTGGTGATAGAATGTGTGAATTAGCATATCTTTTCCCTAATGAAACAGGTTTAAAGAAAGATGCATTAAATCAATGCGCTAGAGAATTGCTTTTAGCACAAAGTAGTGACTGGTTATTTATTATTACTAATGGAACTATGGTTGATTATGCTAAAAAACGTATTAAAGACCATATTGGTAGATTTACAAAATTGTATAATCAAATTAAAAAAGATGAAATTGATGAAGAATTTTTAAAAGATATTTCTGAAAAAGATTGTATCTTTCCAGATATTGATTATATGTTATATTATTAAAGCAACTTATACAAGTTGCTTTTTTCTATAAATAGCATAATATAATGTATATCAAACAATTTTTAGTAGATACTATTTTATAGAAAGGGGAATTTTTCTAATGAAATCAATTGCATTAAAAACAAATAATCCTCAAACTATAGAATATTTAACAAATGAAATAGAAAATTTAAAATTAGATGATTGTTTCTATTCTTGTAAAGATTTTAAGCATTATACTAATATTATTATCCATTATAAAGGAAATGATGAAAAATTCTTTATAAATAAACTCTCAGATCTTCTTTCTTTTTTTGTTATCTATGAACATGAAGAAGATTTTTTAAGAGAGCTTATTTTTAAGAATTATTTTTATTTTAATAAAAGTGAACAACAAGTAATTTTAAATACTTGTTTTGACATTATGGTTGAATCTCGGTTATTATTTAAAAAATAAATATAAAGCTTTGCATCAAACTTTTAATAAATATTTATCTAATAATAAAAAGCTATATTTAAATGGATTTATTATTTTTAGATTAACAAAATATGTCGAAATATTAGGCAATATTGTTGATGAAGCTGTTAATAGTTTTATTATAGAAAAAGAATATAAAGAGTTTATTTCACTTTTGAAATTATATATAAATTCTCAAAAGAGTAAAACTGGAATAGTTCATATAATCTATTCCAGCAATTTTACTATTCTCTTAGACGAAAATAAAAACATTATTGAGAATTCTAAAGATATATTTAATGCTAAGTTTTTATCTGACATTTCTTTTTCCACAAATGATTATACTTTAAACAATCTTTTAGAACTACTTCCAAAAAAAATATTCATTCATCTAATAGATAACACTATTGATGAGTTTGTTAAAACCTTAAGTCTTATTTTTGAAAAAAGACTGTTTATTTGCAATGATTGCAATATTTGTTCACTATATAAGAATTTTGCAACAAGTACAGAAAAGTAACATATTCATTTTGTAATTATATAAAATGTTTTGGATATAGTAACATTTAAAAAAATATTTTAAAATAATTAATTACCGCATGCCTTTATATAAGTTATATACATTAGTATATCCCATTTTTCTTAATCTTTTAAATGCATTATAGCTTCTTGAACCAGTATCACAATAAACTATTATTAAGCTATTTTTATTTGGCAAGAACCTACTTGCATTTCTATATATTTCATATTCAGGCAAATTAATTGCATTATTTAAATGCCCTTCTCTATATTCTTGTGGACTTCGTATATCTACTAAAGTTGCATTTTGTGTCATAAGACTATTTAATTCTTCTATGCTAATATCATATTCACTTTTTTCTCTGTTTTCCATATCTCTATTGCAACAATACCTTTTGTTGTAACAACATCTTCTATAACACCTATTAAAACAACATTTTTTAAACATATTATCACCTTTTAAATAATAATGTATTTGAAAAAAATTGCCATTTTTATTTTGATACTTTGGCAATTTTCTTTTCTTATATATTATATTATTTTTTACAATAGATTGTTAAAGTCCTTACATATTATGTTTAGTTTTTAATATTATGTTTCCTTTTATTTGTCTTTTTATGGGGATATTTGTTTTAATAAAAATTGTGGAAACTGTGGAAAAGTGTGTTAATAACTTTATATAGGCTTGTTATCAGTTCTCCACTTTGCACATTTTGTTTGTTGATAAAATGTAAATACTTTAGTTTAATTATTTATCTATTTATTATGTGTACTCTTTATTGAAAGTAATATAAAAAAACCATATCCAAAATTTATTTCTATAAATTAGGATATAGCTTTTAATTCTTATTTTTAAAACATAAATAAACACACAATTATTACAATATCACAAATAAGCAAAAATGGTAATCCATACTTAAAAATCCCTTTTTTAGTTTTATGTCTAAACTTATACATTCCAGCAATTGTACCTATTCCCCCGCCAATAGCTGTAATTACAAATATAGTATTTTCAGGTATTCTCCAACTACCTTTTTTAGCTTTACGTTTATCTACAAACATTACTAAAAAACCTATTAGATTAATAATCACTAAATATAATATAAAATATTGACTTGTTAAAAACTCTTTCATAAAACATTCCTTCTTCCTAGCAAATAACAATTAAGCTTTATCCAAATAAGCTAAGTTGATTACTTTGGCTCATGCCATCTAAGCAACCGAATTGCTTTAGTAGGTCTGCTCCAGAAGCACCAATTTTTGCTCTTATTTTTAAATCATCTATTGACATGAATTTTCCGTCTTTTCTAGCATTTACTATTCCTTGTGCTGCTACTGTTCCAAAACCTGGTATGCTGTTTAAAGGTGGTCTTAATTTGTCATTTTCTATTTTAAATTTTGTTGCGTCTGATTCATACAAATCAACTGGTAAAAATTCAAAACCTCTTTCGTACATTTCTAGTACTATTTCTAAATCGTCATACATATCTTGTTCTGCTTTTGTTGCTTCTTTTTTAGAATTTTTTAGTTCTATTTCTTTCATTTTGTTTTTTACTTTTTCTTTTCCATTTATCATTACTTCTGCATCAAAGGCTTTTGCTCTAATTGAATAATATGCAGCATAATATGCTAGTGGAATGTGAACCTTAAACCAAGCTATTCTAAAAGCATTTGTAACATAAGCTGCAGCATGAGCTTTTGGGAACATGTACTTTATTTTTTCACAAGATTTTATATACCAGTCTGGCACATCATGTTCTTTCATTATTTCTGTAAATCCTGCCCATTTTTCTGGGTCTTTTAAAGCTTTTCCTTTACGTACTGTTTCCATTATTTTGAAGGCTTTATCTGGTGGCAATCCTTTTTTTATTAAATATATCATTATATCATCACGACAACATATTGCTTCTTGCAAAGTTACAGTTCCTTGTTCTATTAAAGTTTGAGCATTTCCAAGCCATACGTCAGTTCCATGCGATAAACCAGATAAACGTATAAGTTCGTCAAATGTTGTTGGCTTTGTGTCTAAAAGCATCCCTCTTGCAAACTTTGTACCATATTCTGGTATTCCATATGTTCCAACTTGTGAATGTATTTGCTCTGGTGTTACTCCTAGTGCCTCGGTTGAATTAAATATTGACATTGTTTCTTTGTCGTCTAATGGAATTTCGGTTGGCGCTATTCCAGTTAAGTCTTGTAGCATACGAATAACAGTTGGATCGTCGTGTCCTAGTATATCTAGTTTTAATAGGTTTGCATCTATTGAGTGATAATCAAAATGTGTTGTTATTATGTCTGAATTTGGGTCGTCTGCTGGATGTTGTACTGGTGTAAATTCATATATTTCTCTACCTTTTGGTACAACTATAATCCCACCTGGATGTTGGCCTGTTGTTCTTTTTATTCCTGTACATCCTTGAGATAATCTTGTAATTTCTGCTTTGTTTACAGGTATTCCTCTTTCTTCAAAATAATTTTTTACATAACCATATGCTGTTTTTTCTGCAACTGTACCAACTGTTCCTGCTTTAAAGGTTGTGCCTTTTCCAAATATTACTTCTGTATATTTATGTGCTTTTGCTTGATATTCTCCAGAGAAATTTAAGTCTATATCTGGCTCTTTATCTCCATTAAATCCCAAGAAAGTTTCAAATGGTATATCCATTCCATCTTTTTTTAATTTTGTTCCACACTTTGGGCAATTTTTATCTGGCAAGTCATATCCATTTTGAACTCCATAATCTGAAAAATCTGAATACTTACAATTTGGGCATAAATAATGTGGTTTAAGTGAGTTTACTTCTGTTATTCCTGTCATAAATGCTGCTAAAGATGAACCAACTGATCCTCTAGAACCAACTATATAACCATCTTCATTTGATTTCCACACTAGTTTTTGAGCAATAATATACATTACTGAATATCCATTGCTTATAATTGAATCCAATTCTTTATCTAACCTTGTTTTAACTATTTCTGGAAGTGGATCTCCATACATTTCATAAGCTTTTTTATATGCTATATTTTTTATATCTTCTTCACAACCTGGAATATGAGGTGGACACTTTTCTGGTGATATTGGGCTTATTTGTTCGCACATATCAGCTATTTTATTTGTATTTGTTACAACTACTTCATACGCTTTTTCTTCGCCTAAATATTTAAATTCCTCTAGCATTTCTTCTGTTGTACGTAAATATAATGGTGCTTGGTTATCTGCATCATCATACTTTTGTCCCGCTTCTAGTATTCTTCTATAAATCTCATCTTGCGGATCCATAAAATGAACATCACATGTAGCGCAAACTGGTTTACCAAGCTTTTCTCCTAATTCAACTATTTTCCTATTTATATCTCGTAAAGCTTCTTCATCTTGAACTGTTCCATTTCTGATTAAGAAGTTATTATTTCCTATAGGCTGAATTTCTAAGTAATCATAATCATTTGCAATTTCTTCTATTTCTTCATCAGTTTTACCTAGTTCTATTGCTTGATATAATTCTCCCGCTTCACAAGCACTTCCTAGAATTAGTCCTTCAGAATACTTTTTATACAAACTTTTTAAAATAATTGGATGTCTATAAAAATATTTTAAATGTGAAAGTGATACTAATTTATATAAATTCCTTAATCCTACATAATTTTTTGCTAGAATTATAGCATGATATGTTTTTAATTTTTTGTACTCTTCTTTTTTTGCTTCATCATCTGCTGCAACTAAATCTATATCATCTATCGTTTTAGCTTCTCTTTCTTTAAGCATTTTTATCATTACATTAAATACTTTAACTGTTGTGTCTACATCATCTAAAGCACGGTGTGCTACTTCTACTTTAATTCCTAGATTTTCTGCAATCTTTCCTAATTTGTACTTTTTATAATCTGGGAATAAATCTTTTGCTAAGCTTAATGTATCTAAATATGTATATTCAAAATCATAACCTAAATTTATTGCATTTTGCTTTAAAAAGCCTACGTCAAAATTTGCATTATGTGCTACAATTACTGTATCTTCTACATCTCCTAAGAATTCTAATATTTTTGGAAATACTTTATCTATTGTTTCAGCATCTTTTACCATTTCGTCTGAAATATGAGTAACTTCTGTAACTCGCTCTGGTATATGTTTTTCTGGATTTACAAAACAACTAAATTCATCAATTACTTCGCCATTTTGTACCTTCATTATTCCTACTTCTGTAATCTTTTCAGTTTTTGCTGAAAAACCTGTTGTTTCTAAGTCTAGCACACAATATGTTGTATCTATACTTTGTGACTTTGAATTATATACAGATTTTGTATTATCTGGTGCTAAATATGCTTCTACTCCATACAATACCTTCATGTCCGGATTATCTACGCCAAGTAGTTTATGTGCATCTGGAAAGCTTTGTACAACCCCATGGTCTGTAATTGCAATTGACTTCATTCCCCATTTCATTGCTCTTTTTATTAAATCTGTTGCTGATGTCATTGCATCCATTTGGCTCATTTGAGTATGCATGTGTAGCTCTACTCTTTTAATAGGACTATTGTCCATTCTTATTTCTTTTTTCAAGCCTTCTGTTTCTATTATTGTATTTGCCATTACAGATAGTTCACCACTAAAATTGTCTAATCCTGCATTTCCCTCTATCTTTATTCCTTTTGCTTTTTTAATTCTTCCTATTACTTTTTTAGATTGATCTTTATTTAAAAATGCTTTACATGTCATTGTACTTGAGCCATCATATAAATCGAAACTAAGCAAGGTTTTGCCTGATTTTAATTCTCGTGGCTCCATATTTATTACTTCACCTGATAGTGCAACTTTTCCATCTTCTGCACCTAATTCAGAGATTTTTGTAATTTTTTCTTGTATGTTTTGATTAAATCCTAAAATTAATGGTGTTTCTTCCTCTTCAACTTCTTCCTTTTTAGGAATAGAATCATTATTGGTTTTATATATTGTATTTGCAATTACTGTAACATCTCCTGCATAAGCATCCAAATTTGCTTTACCAATTAATTTTACTGTATTTGCCTCTTCTAATTCTTTTATTATTTGATCCGCTTCTTCTTGAGTTGTAAATGATTTACATGTCATTGTTCCCGTTCCATCAAATAATTCAAAAATTAATAATACTTTTTCTGACTTCGTTAAACGCTTTTCAACATTCGATACTCTTCCCTCCAGCGTAATTCTTGCATCACTTGGAGAGATTTCTTTTATTTTTACTTTGTTTTCTTTTGCTTTAGTTTGTTTTCCTAAAATTAAAGTTTGTTCTTGAGAACTGCCATCATTTGCAATAGCCAATTCTTCTTCTAATAAGGCATTTTCCATACTATCTGGCATTTCTGGCATATCACTATCTTGTGGTGGCATATAGTTTGGATCTGGACTATTTGCATATCCTTGGTCAAAGTTGGCAACCTTGTTTGCCTCTTGTTCTCTCTTTGCACTTTCTAGATGTTCCATTACTTGACTAATTACTTTACTTTGTTCTTTTTTATTGTCCTCTTCAACTTTTTTTATAGCCTTTTCATCTAATTCTTCATTTATTTCTATTTGATACTCTTTTCCCATTAGTTTTAATATTACATCTTTTAAAACTTTATCTGACTTTTTTGCACGCAAAAAATCTGCACCTTTTATGTGCATTTTTACTTGAATTATATTTTCTTTTATTTCAACATCAGCATTCATAAGAAGCATTGGCTTTGCTAATGGATATTTATGTGCCATATAGCAAATAATATTTTTCCACTCATCTTTAACAGATTTAATATCCACATTTTCTTCATACTTTATTTGTAAATCTATTTTGGAAAAGTTAAATCTTTCCATTAAAAACTTTTCAAAATACCATATTTCTTTTATTTCTATATATTCATCTATTTCTAGCACAATAACTAGTTCATTTGTTTTTTTATTAACTTTTATACTAGAAATATACGCATATTTTATATTACTATTTGTTTTATAATCGCTAAATACTTCTTCAACTTTTTTGCCTTTTTCTGCCAATTCTAGTTCTCCTTTGCTTTTCTAATATTCAACTTTAAGAAGATACAATCCTTGTGGTGGTAGTGTTTTTCCTGCTCTATCTCTTTTATTGCTTTCAATTATTTCTTGAATTTCCTCTGGTTCTATTTTTCCTAAACCTACATCAACAAGTGTTCCTGCAATAATTCTTACCATATTATATAAAAAACCATTTCCTGTTAATTCAATATATATTCTTTCTTCTGGCATTTCTATTACTTGTGCTTCATATATAGTTCTTACACTACTTTTGGCACTTGTTCCACTTGCTTTAAACCCTGAAAAATCATGTTCTCCTTCAAAATATTTTATTGCATTTTTCATTTTTTTAACATCTAATTTTTGAGGTATATGAGTTTCTAAATTTCTATATATTGCTGTTCCATATTTATTGTTATTTATTATATATCTATATGTTTTCTTTTTACATGTTAATCTACTATGAAATCTTTCATCAACTTCTTCTGCTGATTTTATTACTATTGATTTCTTTAAATTAGCATTTAAGGCTAAGGGCCATTTTTCTATTGGAAGGTCTGATTCTGTTTTAAAATTTGCAACTTGTCCCAAACTATGTACACCTGCATCTGTTCTTCCAGATGCATTTAACTCAACATCTTCCCCTGTAATTCTTTTTATTGCTTGTTCTATAGTTCCTTGAATATTTAGTTTATTAGGCTGTTTTTGCCAGCCACCCCAGTCTTTTCCATCATATTCTATTACTAGTTTTATATTTTTCAAATTTGTTCTCCATTCTTTTAATTTTAACAAAAAGTGTATATTACTATACACTTTTTTATTCTAAATATTCTCATTTGTTTTATCATCTTGTACTTTATTTTTATGAATTTTTCTGATTTTCTTTTCAACAGCAAATCTTTTTGTTATAACATTACTTATTAATATTTTCTTTAAAACATCTTCTCTTACATCTGCTATTAATGTTCCATCTTTAGCTACAGATATTTTTCCAGTTTCTTCTGATACCACTACTACAATACTATCTGATTCTTTAGATATTCCTATTGCAGCTCTATGTCTTGTTCCCAATTCTTTTGCAATATCTTTATCATCTGCTAAAGGTAATACACATGCAGCTGCCGCAATTTTATTTTGGCTAATTATAACAGCACCATCATGTAATGGCGTTTTTGGTTCAAATATATTAACTAATAATTGAGGTGAAACATCTGCATCCATTAATACTCCATTTTGTATAATATCTTTTATTGCTATGTCTCTTTCAATTACTATTAATGCACCTGTTTTATTTTTAGCTAGTTCAGATGCTGCTATCACTATTTTATATATATCTTCTTTTGTTTTTGTTGCAACATCTTTATCTATACCAAAAAACTTTGTTAACTTGTTTGTTCCTAATTGTTCTAACCCTCTTCTTAGCTCTGGCTGGAAGATAACTATTATTGCTATTACTCCCCAATTCATTATTCCTGTTAATATAGAATTAAGTATTTTAAAATTAAATAATCCACTTAAAAATGTAACTATTATTAATAACGCCATTCCTTTTATTAATTGCCATGCTCTTGAGCCTCTTGCAATTTTTATTGCATAATACAAAAGAAATAAAACTATTGCTATATCTATAATAAATGTTATCATTTTTATTGGTGATTCTTGTAGGGTTTTAAAATATTCTACTATATTTTCATTATAAAATTTTTCGAATAAATTTCCTAAATTATTATCCATTTTTTATTCCTTATATTTCTATTTAGGTTTTTATTTGGTTTTACCTATAAACCTAAAAAATAACCGGCTTAGTTTGCCATTAACGCATATATTAAAGAAATAGCTGTTCCACCTATCATTAAAATAGCAAGTATTCCTGCCATAACTTTTACAAAAATTCTTCCTTTATCTGTATTCTTGTGTTTTTTTACTTGATTTTCTTTTTTCATTATAAATCATTTCCTTTCGTTTTTAATTACAATTTTATTATAACATATTTTCTACATATTTCAACAAAATAATTAGAAAATAAAATGTTTTGTAAAACTTTTCCTATGTATATCACATAAACCATATTCTTTTATTGCTTGAATATGTTTTGCAGTTCCGTATCCTTTATGACCTGCAAACCCATATTCTGGATATATTTCATCCATTTGGCGCATTATCCTATCCCTTGTTACTTTTGCAATAATTGATGCACATGAAATAGAATATACTAGTGCATCTCCTTTAATTATAGGTTTAAATGGAATTCCTAAAGTATCAATTTTATCAAGAGCATCTACTAAAATTAAGTCTGGTCTTATTTTTAAATTTGCAATTGACTGTGTTAATCCCTCTTTTGTTGCATTTAAAATGTTTATTTTATCTATTTCTTTTTCTGAAATTATTGCAACACTATAGCTAATTGCTTCTTCTATTATTTTATCATAAAGTATTTCTCTTTTCTTTTCTGATACTTTTTTAGAATCGTTTACTCCTTCAATCATAGAGTCTGGTGGCATAATTACACTTGCAACAACTACAGGTCCAGCTAAAGGTCCACGCCCTGCTTCATCTATGCCACAAATGTATTTATATCCTTGTTTATGAAAATCTTGCTCAATTTGTTTTAATTTGGTTAATCTTTCTATTTCTATTTCTTTTTCTTTCATAATTTATCCCTAATACTATTCATATCATTATAAAAAAATTAATTTTTAAAATTAATTTATTTATACTTTTAATAATCAATTTCTTCCAAATCACTTAATGAATACTTTGTTGTTCCATTATCGTTAAAACCAATTGTATTATAAACTTCTACTTTTGTATTCTTTAAATCATATACTACTAAATATTTTTCACTTTTTGTTTCATCTACTTTGATATTTTGTAAACCAATGTTTTCTAATTCAGGAGTAATATTATATAAATATTGACCTTCTTCTAATGTGACAAATGAGTAACTTTCTGTATCTGGTGTTCCTTTTAATTCACTTGCTACTTCTGCTTTTAAATTATCACCATCTTTATATTCATTATTAACGCCAGCTTTAAAATCTGCTTGTTCAACATATTCTTTTGCTTTTGCTTTTATTAATAACATATTTGTTTTTAGAGTTTCTAATTTTGATACTTCTATACTTTTTTTCCCATAATTAATAGAAATACTTGCAATAATAATTATTACTACTATTGTTATTGATAATGCAATTAATGTAATTCCTTTATTATCTTTCATTTTTACTAACATTCCCTTCTTCTTTTAAGACACATATTTATTAAAATTAATAATTTCTTTTTACTGTTACATTATATATTTTAATTATTTTTTTTTCAATATTTTATCCAAAAAAAATGAATAGAAAAAAATAATATTTAATATTTTAAGTTTTTTTTAAGAAAAAACTTGTAAATTATATTTAAAATGAGGTATTATATATAAGAGTAAAAATGAAAGGAAGTAATATTATGGAAGAAAAACCTAATGAGAATACTAAAGAAAAAAACACAAAAGAAAAAAAGCCTGTAAGAAAAACAGCTAAAAATTCTATTAAAACTGAAAATGTTTCAAATAATACAAATACAATTAATGCTATGAAAACTGACAATTATCAAGCTCCTTCAGTTTCAAATCATAATTTTAAAGCTGTTACAAATCCAGCCAATAACAGAAAAAATCCAAAAATAAAAAAAGATTACTCTAATGAAGAAAGTTACAACAATAGTAAAGCTAAAATAGGATTTGGGAAAAGCATTTTAGTTCCATTTTTAAGTGGAGTTGTTGGTTGTGTTGCTGTTTTAGGAGTTATTTTTTATGTACCAGATGTAAAAAATAAAATATTCCCACCTAATACTACACCTCAAATAAGCACATCAATTAGTACAGCTCCAAGCAACTCTACAAATTCTGATGGTAAAGTTGGTGAAATAGATTTAAAGAATTATTCAAATACATCAGTTTATGCAGCAAATAAAATATTACCTTCAATTGTTGGTATTAAAGTTGATTACACAATTAGTTCAAACTTTTTTATGTTTGGTAGTACCACTGCTCAGAAAGCTAATGCCTCTGCATCAGGTTCAGGAATAATAATTAGTGAAGATGGATACATTTTAACAAATAATCATATTGTTTCAACTTCATCTAATGATTCATTTTATGAAATATCAGATGCAAATAAAGTAACAGTTACTTTATATAATGATAAAACTGAGTATGAAGCAAAGATTATTGGTAAAGATGAACAAACTGATTTAGCAGTCATAAAAATTGATAAAACAGGCTTAACCAAAGCAGAATTTGCTGATTCAGATTCAATTAAAGTTGGAGAATTTGCAATGGCAGTTGGTAACCCTTTAGGAATGAATAGTAGTATTACTTGTGGAGTAATTAGTGCAGTTAATAGAGAAGTTACGGATAATAATGGAAAAACATACACATTAATCCAAACTGATGCAGCAATTAACTCTGGTAACAGTGGTGGAGCTTTGGTAAATTATGAAGGAAAAGTCATTGGATTAAATACTTTAAAACTATTAGGAAACGGAGTTGAAGGAATGGGATTTGCAATTCCTATAAACTCAACTAAAAATATAACTGAGCAATTAATTCAATATAGTAAAGTTAAAAGGCCTTATATCGGAATTTCTGGTGTTGACTTAGATGAAAAAACAGCTCAAACATATAAATTAGTTGTTGGTGTATATGTAAAAAGAGTTGAAAATTTTTCTTCTGCAGAAAAAGCTGGTCTTCAAATTGGAGATGTTATAACAGAAGTTGAAGGGCAAAAAGTAACTACTATGGACAAAATTAATGAAATTAAAAATGCTAAAAATATTGGTGATGAATTAAAACTTAAAGTAAATAGAGATGGAAAAGATATTGATCTTACAGTAGTTTTAGGTGAACAACCATAACATAAAATAATTAAAAAGAATTATATTTGTTTTAACAAATATAATTCTTTTATTTTAAATTACAACTAAATCCATTTCTGTAGTATATGTATCATTTCCATAAGCAAATATTATATAAATACTTCCATTATGGAAAAAGAAATCTTTTACATTTTCTACTTTATAAATATTATCTTTCAAATCTCTTTCATAAATAATTTTTCCCAAATTTTTTAAATCTTCTGCATTTTTATGAGCAATTTCTATTTCTTTATTAATTCTATCTTGCACATAACTTTTGTCAACATTTTCCATATTTAATACATAACTTAAATCTACTTCTTTATCAGAATTTAAATTATAATTATATGTTTTTATACTAACTTTTTGTGGATTATTTCCATCTACTAAGCTTTCATATATCACTAGTGATAAAACATCGTCTTGAATGTCACAAGCATATTTTACTGTAAACAAAGTTCTTTTTTTGCTCGTTGATTTTAATATTTCTTCTGCTTTATTTTTATAATAATTTTCTATTTCTTCATTATATTTTTTAGCTATTTTACTTTTTATATTAATATATGGTACTGAAACATTTAAACTGTAAATGTCATCCTTAACTTCATTGTTTGTATAAGATGTATATATTAATTTTTTTGATGGCTCTTCTTTTATATTTGAATATTTTTCATCTTCTATTGGAAAAGCATTATCAAATAGCAATGTAAACTCAGATTTTAATTCATCATAGTTTAGCTCACTCTTGCCTTTTAAATTACCTACTGTTGAAACTATTCTTCCGTCTACAAACTGTAGATAAATAACAAGAATAATAGATATAACACATATACCTATTATTGTAGCATATACAATTTTAGCTTTTTTATCTATTCTATTTTCTGGTATTGTAACATTCATATACTATTCCTCTTTCTTTAGTATTAATTTTATTATAACATTTCTATTTTTTCTTTTCAATAGATTTTTGAATATATCTTGTTATATTTTGTCAAAAAAAAATGCTTTTTTTCTTAAACAACTTTTTATGGCTACTTATCAAAACTTCCTTGACTTATCATTGATTTTGAGGTATTATATTATTATGAAATTTTATGTATAAAGTGAGGAATTAAAAGTATGTTATGTTCAGAATGTAAGAAAAATGCTGCAATACTTTTTTATAATAAGATAGAAAATGGTAAAGAAACTATGGAAGGTCTTTGCTATGAATGTGCTCAAAAAAAAGGAATTAATGCATTAGATGTTTTAAACAAACAAAAAGAGGTTATGGGACAAAACCCTGTTAATATGAATGATATGTCTAAACAATTTGAGAATATTTTCAAAGATCTAGCAGAAAATATAAATTTTGATGATATTCAAAATATGGAAGGAGCAATTACATTTGGTCCTTCAGAAGATGGGATGGATGAGGACGAAGAAACACCAAAAATTTCTGGTGCAGCTATTCCCCTTGGTTCTATCTTTTCTTCAATGTTTGGAGCAAAAGATGGTCAAGCACAATATTCACAAGATAATAACAATAGTAGAAAAAAAGTAAAAGTTGAGAAAAAGAAACCTAAACAATCTAAAAAGAAAAAATATTTAGATGCTTTTGGAACTAACCTAACAAATAAAGCTAAAAATAATGAATTAGATATAGTTATTGGTAGAGATAAGGAAATTCAAAGAATTGTTCAAATATTAAATAGACGTTCAAAAAACAATCCTTGTTTAATTGGTGAACCAGGTGTTGGTAAAACCGCTATTGCTCAAGGTTTAGCTATTAAAATTGCAAACCAAAATGTTCCTGCAAAACTATTAAACAAAGAAGTATATTTATTAGATATGACTGCAGTTATAGCTGGTACTCAATTTAGAGGCCAATTTGAATCTAGAATGAAAGGTATAATTGATGAATGTAAAGAATATGGCAACATTATTCTTGTTATAGATGAAATTCACAATATTATTGGTGCTGGAGATGGCGAGCATTCTATGAATGCAGCAAATATTTTAAAACCAGCCCTATCTAATGGCGAGATTCAATTAATTGGAACTACAACTTTAAAAGAATATAGAAAATATATAGAAAAAGATACTGCTTTAGAAAGACGTTTCCAACAAGTATTAGTTGAAGAACCTTCAGTTGATGATTCTATTGGTATCTTGGAGGGAATTAAAAAATATTATGAAGAATATCATAAAGTAAAAATCTCTTCAGATGTAATTAGGCAAACTGTAATAATGTCTGAAAAATACATTCATGACAGATTTTTACCTGATAAGGCAATAGATATATTAGATGAAGCATGTTCTAGAATTAATTTAGAAAATAAAGATTTATACAAATTAGAATTATTAAAGCAAGAGCTTAAAAAAATTCAAGCAGAAAAAGAAGAAGTTGTTGCTGCTGATTCAACTGAAGATTATCAAAAAGCAGCTGATTTAAAAACTAAAGAATGTCAATTAATTGAAGAAATTGATAGATTAAACAATAAAATGAAGCTTAAAAACTTAAGTATTCAAGATATTGCAAATGTCATTGAGAGTTGGACAAAAATTCCTGTAAAGAAAATTACAGAAGCTGAAACTCAAAAGCTTCTAAATTTAGAAACTAATCTTCATAAAAGAATAATTGGTCAAGAGACTGCTGTTAGTGCAGTAGCTCGCGCAATTAGAAGACATAGAGCAGGATTACAAAGCACCAAAAGACCACCATCTTTTATATTTGTAGGTCCTACAGGTGTTGGTAAAACCGAACTTGCAAAATCATTAGCTTTTGAAATGTTTGGAAAAGAAGATTCAATAATTAGAATTGATATGTCTGAATATATGGAAAGTCATTCAACATCTAAATTAATCGGTTCACCTCCAGGATATGTTGGATATGATGATGCAGGTCAATTAACAGAAAAAGTTAAAAGAAAACCATATTCTATTATATTATTTGATGAAATTGAAAAAGCGCATCCAGATGTGTTTAATATCTTACTTCAAGTATTAGATGATGGAAAACTTACAGATAGCCAGGGAAATACTGTTAACTTTTCGAATACTATTATTATTATGACATCAAATGCTGGTTCTAATTTGAATAACAATTCTATTGGTTTTGGAAAGCAAACAGTTGATAAAAGTAAAATTGAAGACAGTTTAAAAGCAGTATTTAGACCAGAATTCTTAAACAGAGTTGATGAAGTAATTGTATTTGATTCTTTAACAGAAAAAGAATTAATGCAAATTGTAGATTTAATGTTAAATGATACAGTTAAAGCTTTACAAGAGAAAAATATTACAATATCTGTAACTGATTCAGCAAAGAAGTTTATTTTAAATAAAGGAACAAATATTAAATTTGGAGCAAGACCTTTAAGACGTGCTATACAAAGATACTTGGAAGATGAAATATCTGAAAAAATATTACGCCAAGAAATTAGTGACGGACAAAACATTAAAATAGATTTAGCTAATGATGAATTAAAATTTGAAATAATATAATTCAAAACACTGTAATTCAAAAGCATTGGAATTCAAAACACTGTAAATAGTATTTTTAACAATTGTAATAAACCAAAACAATAAATATCAAAAGGAGAACTATAAAAAATGTTTAAACATGTACCAAATATTCTAACAATAATTAGATTTTTACTTATACCATTTATTGTATTAGCTATTTTTCAAAATCAATATATATTAGCATTTGTATTTTTTACAATATCTGGTATAACTGATGTTGCAGATGGATATATAGCTAGAAAGTTTAATTTTATTACAAACTTTGGAAAACTGATGGATCCTCTTGCAGATAAATTAACACAAATTGCAACTCTTGGCTCTTTAGCAATTACAGGAATTATACCTCTTTGGATATTAATTATTGTTCTTATAAAAGAATTTATTATGATTGTAGGTGCATCATTTCTTTATGGAAAAGATGTTGTAGTTTATAGTTAATGGTATGGAAAACTAGCAACTGTGTTATTTTATTTAGCAATTGTATTATCTTTAATCTTTAGAGAATTTAATATACAAGGCTTTTGGCAATACTTAGATTTAGTTTTCTATGGACTTGCCCTTGCTTCTACTTTGTTTGCTCTTGTTATGTATGTGATTTCTTTATATAATAAAGGTTTTATTGATAAAGATGATTTAAATAAAGATGTTACTGTTGATAAAAAATAAAATTTTTAATAAATAAAATCAATTCTTAACAAATATATTAATTTAAAATTATTCTAATACTGTTCTGGTCGCATTCGAATAATTTTAAATCTAATATATTTGTTTTCTTATTTTAATAATACTAGTAATATTTAACTAATTTCTTATTCGAAGTTTTCAATAAACTGATTTAATTCTTCTTTTCCTTGTAACTTTATTCCCTGCTCTAATTCTAATCTATCTTTTTTAGGTAAATATTCAGTAGATATTTCTGTTTTTTCAAATAGCTTTTCCTCTCCATTTTTTTCGATTGTATATATAACTATTTTTCCTTCTACTTCTTTTAAAATAAATTGTTCTTCATTTTTTGGGCTTTCATTTACTTTTTTTGATGTTGATGTAGATGTTGTTATAGCTTTATTCTGTAGCATTTCATATTCCTCTGTACATTCATCTAATATTACTTCTGATACTTTTGTTTCTTTCTTTTCATTTGCTTCTTCTCTTTTATTAGTATTAGAAAATATAACTGCTGTAATTATTGCAGTTAAAACTACTAAAAAACTAACCATAATTAAAATGACTTTATTAAACTTTGACATTATAACTCCCCTTCCTTTCATAAGGCTTAAGTTAAGTTTGTAAAATAATTTAATTATGGTTATTATTTACTTTTATTGTTTTTTTATGCAATTTAATCATAGTTTGAATCTTTAAGTATAAAGATTCAATTTTTTAATTTGTTTTTAAGTATGCTGCAACAGCATTTTTTATTAATTCATTTATTGAAATATGTTCTTCCAAGGATTTCATTTTTGCTTTAGTATGAAGTTCTGAACCCAATCTAACATTTAGAGAACCCTTACATTGCCTTTCAGGATCTATATTTAATTCTTTACACATTTTTAAATGTTCATCAATTGCATTTTTAAAATCTTTTTTTAACTCTTTAACACTATTTCCTTCAAATGATATTAAAGAATTTTTTAATCCTTCCACTTTTCCAAAAAAGCACCCATCTTCATCACTATATTTAATCCTTGCAAAATAACCTTTGTATTCCATAATATTTTCCATTATATCAACCTCCATTCTGTTAGTTTTTCAATAATATCAAGAATTTTATATGTTTTGACTATATTATTAGGATGTGGCTTATGAAGTTCTATCTTTCTTTCATAATTGTCAACAAATTTAACACTAGAACCAGATGTTTTTCCTTTATTATATTCATAAAATCCTAATTTAATCAATAAATACTTTAATTCTTCATATGTAAAATCTTTAGGTTTTGATTTCAGCCTTTCTATTTCTTTTTCAAGTTTACTCATTATATTATATCATTCCTTTCTTATTTTTGCAACTATTTTTAGTTGCTTTTTATATTTTTTTTAATATGCTGCAACAGCATTTTTTATTCTATATATTTTTCAATTTTAACTTTTTGTCTATTATCTACTTTTATTGTTATTTCACCCATTTTATCTGTCCTATATATTTTACATTTAAAGTTTTCTAGTAGTTTGATTACTCCTTCATTTGGATGTCCAAATTTATTGTTTTCTCCTACTCCGATTAAAGCTATTTGTGGCTTTACTGCTTCTAAAAATTCTATTGTAGTAGATGTTTTTGAACCATGATGTCCAACTTTTAAAACTGTTGAATTTAATATACTTTTAAAACTATTATATTGACTGTTAACCACGTTGTATCTACTACTATTTTTATTGTTTTTATTAAATGAATCATTAGTACTATAACTATTGCTATACTTTTGTAAAATTTGTTTTTCTGCAATTTCTTCTATATCCCCTGTAAACAACATCGAAAACTCTTTATAATTTAATTTACAAACTATAGAATTATTGTTTAAAGCATTTTCTGTAATTAGATTATCATTATTAGGCCATAGAATATCAAAATATAAGTCCTCTTCTATTTGTATTTTTTGAGGATATAAAATTTTATTTACTTTTTCTATACTAGTATTATTGCTATTTTCACAATTAGCACCTACCACTAAAACTTTTATATTTTTTTCATTTACTATTTCTTTAAATTTTTTATAGTTCTCACTACTTTCTGCTTGTTTAGATATTATTACTTGCCCCACCTGTAGTTCTTGTAATATTGTTAAAATGCCGACCAATATGGTCAGTATCAAAATGACTAATTATTATATAATCAATATTTGTATAACCTCTATCCAAAACATAAGGTAAAACCGTGTTTTTTCCAACATCAAAATCGCCAAACTCTGTTCCTCCACCATCTATTAAAATTGTTTTATTTCCTGGTGTTTCAATAAATGTACAATCTCCTTGCCCTACATCTACAAAATGAATACATAATTTACTTGGTTGGATGATAATTATGCCCCAAAATAAAACTGTTATAATTACAAATATAACAAGTATCTTCTTACTTTTCCTTTTTATCTTGTATTTTATAAGTTGATATGTTAGTTTTAACCTTAAGCCTGAATTTGTTAGTTTCTTTTTACTTTGACTTTTATAAATTAAATTAATAATAATAACTATTAAGTAAAAAACTATAATTTCATATATACTTGGAGTTTTAACATAAATTTTTGAAAATGGTATTTTACTAATGTTTGATAAAGCTTCTAACATATTTATTCCAGCATTTAATGGAATTACACTAAATTTTAATATTGAATTAAGTATTGGAAAATTTATTATTAATAAACTTAAAAACAAAAATCCATAAATAATTAGTGGTCCAAGAATAATACTTAATAATAAATTTGTAACTATAAAATAAATTCCAAAAGTATTAAAATGATAGATTGTTAAGGGAATAATAAAAATTTGTGTAGATAAGGAAATAGCAATTATTTGCTTTATTTTTATAAATTTATCAGATTTCTTTTTTAGGAATTGAAGTATTGAATTATAAAAAACAATTATACCAATTAACCCCATATATGAAAACTGTAAACTAATACTTGTTATTAAAAATGGATTATAAATAAGTATAATAAATAATGATATTGCTATAGAATTCCAAATATCATCTTTTCTGTGAAATAATCCACTTAACAATACTAATATAGCCATTATGCATGCTCTTATTATAGATGGAGAACAGCCTGTAATAAAACAATAGAATATTAATAATAAAATACAGATTATTTTAGACTTTCTTTTTCCAAGTATTTTTTTTAAAAAAATACTTATACCAATTACAATATAAGAAACATGCATTCCTGAAACTGCTAAAATATGAGCCATATTGCTATTTCTAAAATTCTCCATTTTTTCTTCTTCTATATTACTTGTATCACCTAGTATTAAACCTAAAAATATTGAATATGTTTCATTAGTTAAAAATTTTTTAGATTTATTTTTTATATTCTCCTGCAAATCATATATCATTTTGTTAAAATCTAAAGATTTTGAACTTTCTAGAATTTGTATATTATCTGATTTAATAGTTCCATAAATATTTTTTGTTTTTAAATATTGACTATAATCAAATCCTTCATAGTTTCGCTGAATACTTGGCTTTATGTATTCTCCTTTTAAACTTACTATATTTCCATATTCATAATGATTTTTATTTTTTGAAATTAAGTAAAAATTTATACTTTTTTCTTCGCCATTCAGTTTTAATACTTTTATTTTGTATTTTGCTTGGTACTCCTTTTCTTCTACTAGTTCTTCAATTTTTGCAATAATATCAACATCTTTTGGAGTTTTGTAAATTTGATTATAAAAATTATTCTTGCTTATTATAATAAAATTTGAAATACACGAAAAAACTACAATAAAAATTATTACTTTTTTATTAATAAAAAGTTTTATATATCTTAAATATCTTGAAATTGAATAAAAACTAAATTTTTTCTTTTTTAATCTTTTATATAAAAACTTGATTGTAAAAAATATACTAAAAATAATAACATAAAAAAGAGCTATACTTATTTTAAAGTACAGCCCTATTATTATTCCTATTATATATCCTACAACCGCTGTTACAATCGGTCGTTTCAATATATCCTCCTATTAATTATTGTATTATTCTTCTTGCTTGAACATAATGTCTTACATAATAACCAGCATCAATATCAGTTATTACAACACCTGTTCTAGGATTTTCAGCATGTATAAATGTTCCATCTCCTAAATATAATCCAGCATGGCCATCAAATATTAATAAATCTCCTGCTTGTAAATCATCTCTATCTACATATTCCCCATCATGTGATTGAGTTGATACTGTTCTACTAAGGTCATATCCACAATTTGTAAACACAAATTGTGTAAATCCTGAACAATCAAATCCATCTGGTGTAGTTCCACCATATACATAGTCACAGCCTTCAAATTGTCTTGCAAAGTCACATACCTCTTGTGCTTTTTCTGGATTACCACTTGGTGCTGACCAAGTTGGTTCTTCGTAATATTCTTCTTCTTGATTTTCTTCTTCTACTTCAGTTCTTTCTTCTAATGCTCTTGATGTTGTTTCTTCTGGTTTTCTTTCAGATAATAATGATGAAGAAATATATCCATCTTTTCCATCTACAGTAACTTTACTCCAGCCATCATTATTTGAATGAACTATTACTTCTGTTCCTCTATTTAGTCTAGCTAAACTATCAGAATCTGTTGTTGCTTCTTTTCTTAAATTTATAACT
>JAFRFO010000043.1 GCA_017434295.1 Clostridia bacterium | reverse complement strand
TCAGATGAGAAAATTAAAGACTTAGAAGATTTAGAATGCCATACTGAATGGAAAATAGTAGAAATGAAATATAAGAAAAAAATATTGACAGATAAGCTTGAAATACATATAATAGAATTAGAGAAACTCGAAAATGATATTAATAGCGTGAGTGCAGAATTATTAAATTGGTTGTCATTTTTACAAAATCCTGAATCTGAAAGGGTGAAAAAATGTATGGAAAGTAATAAAGAAATAAAAGAAGCAAAAGAAAAACTTGAGAAAATAAGTGAAGATGAAAAGATGCAACAATTAGCATGGTGGAGTGAAAAAGCCTTATTAGAAGAAAATGAAAGAAAAAGTGAAATTAAGCAAATAGAAGACGGAAAGAAAGAATTAGAAGATGGAAAGAAAGAATTAGAAGACGGAAAGAAAGAATTAGAAGATGGAAAGAAAGAATTTGCTAAAAGATTAAAAGATGGCGGAATTTCTATTGAAGAAATAATTAAATATACTCATCTTACGAAGGAAGAAATAGAAAAGTTATAACTTTTGCAAACATAACTAAAAAATCTCAATTTAGTATTGAGATTTTTTTTATTATGTTGTAAAATTAAAACATATTTAAAAAAATATATATTTTATGAAAGAAAAAAGGAGAAATTATAAAATGAAAAAAACACTATTAATTACACTAGTATTCTTAATAATTGTAAGCATATGTAACATGGTAAATGCTTATTCAACAAGCAAATATTCAATTGATTTTCCAGAATACTATCTTCAAATGACAGAAGACTCATTTTCTGATGCAAATGGAAACACAATAAGTATTCAAGTGTCAAAAGGAGATAGTGGTGAAAATCCATATACACAAGAAAACTTAGAAAGATTGGTAAACGAAATATATAACAATGTTGATGCATATAAAGAACAAATTGCAGCATCATTAAAAGAAACATATGGAAACTATTATTCAGATGAACAAATAAAAGCATATGTTGATGCTTTTAGGTGCAAATCTATTGATACAAAAGAAATTACAACAGTTTCTAAAAACAAATATAAATGTTTCCATATAGTTGCAAATTATGAAATGGGAGATTATAGTTATTATTGTAAGCAATACTCAATAATATCTAAAGATGAAATGTATACAATAACAATATCTGCAAAAGAAAAAGAAGATTTATTTCCACAAGATGTAAGTGATGCAATAGATTCATTTACAATTACAAATTATGAAGAGCCAAAAGCAACTACTAATAAAACCGGAGATATTATTAAATATATAGGAATTGGTGCTGGATGCGGGGCACTAGCAGGTGTACTTTCTTATGTAATTAATAAAAATAGAAAGAAAAATGGAATTAATTAAGAAATAATTATAAGGAGCAAAATATGAAGCATGGTAAAAAAATGACAAAAGAAGAAATTGAACGAAAGAAAAAGAAAATAATAAGAATATTTTTAATAATATTATTTATTATAGCTCTTGCAATAGGGGCAATTATTGCAAATGATTATATTATTTTTGATAAAAATGAAAAAATTAATTTAGTTATAAATAATAATAATGTTACAGCAAACTTAAAAAATGATGTTCTAGTTGAAGATGATGTAATCTACGTTTCAAAACAAGATATATCTAGCTATTTTGATAGATATATTTATTTAGACGAGTCTTTAAATAAAATAATTACAACATACGAAAAAAAGATTGCAACTATTGGATTTGAAGATAAAACGATGAATGTAAATGGATCAGATGTTAGAATTTATGCTACTTGTAAAAAAATAAATGATGTTATTTATTTACCAATTTCAGAAATGAAAGATGTTTATAGCATTGAACCTAACTATATTGAAGATACAAAAGTAGTAACATTAGATTCAACAAATAGAGAACTTAGAAAAGCAATGGTAGCAAAGGGTGCTGCTGTTAAATCTTCTACTGCATTTATTTCTAAAACATTAGACAGAGTTGAAGAAGGAAGTTACGTAATAGTTATATCTAAAACAGATGATGGTTGGACAAAAATTAGAAGCAAAAATGGTATAGTAGGATATGTAAAAAATGATGTAATTGTTAATGAAGTAAAAATCAGAGATAATATGGAAGAAGAAAAACAAATTCAAGGAAAAGTTAGCATGGTTTGGGATTTTTACTCTCAATATGTTAATGCTCCTGATAGAAGTGGAAAATCTTATAATGGAGTAAATGTAGTATCTCCATCATTCTTCTATATTAATAAAAAAGGTGATTTTAAAGAAAATGTAGGCTCTAAAGGATTGGAATATATTGAATGGGCACATCAAAATGGATATAAGGTGTGGCCTATGATTTCTAATTCTTATGAAACAGACATGCTTGAAACAACTTCTACTATTATGAATAGTTTTGAAAAACGTCAAGCGTTAATTGAAAATATAGTTAATGCATGTGTAGAATATAAAGTAGATGGAATAAACATAGATTTTGAAAATATGAAAAAAGAAGATAAAGATATGTTTTCTAGATTTATTATAGAATTAACACCAAGAATTAAAGAAATTGGAATGGTTGTTTCTGTTGATGTTACAGCACCAGATGGTGGTGATACTTGGTCTTTATGCTATGATAGAAACGTTATAGGACATGAAGCAGATTATATAGTATTTATGGCTTATGATGAATATACTGCATCTAGTTCATCTGCTGGAACAACTGCAGGTGTAAACTGGATAAATGCTAATTTAAATAAGTTTATAAAATATGATGAAGTAAAACCAGAAAAAATCATACTTGGAATTCCATTTTACACAAGATTATGGACTGAAAAGACAGATGGTTCATTAAAGAGTAGCATAGTTAATATGAAAGATGTTAATAATGTTATACCAAGTAGTGCAACAAAAGAATTTAAAGAGGATGTAAAACAAAATTACGTTGAATATCAGGAATCTGGCGCTACTAAAAAAATGTGGATAGAAGATATTCAGTCTATAAAATGTAAATTAGATGTAATTAATGAATATCAACTTGGTGGTGCATCATTCTGGGCACTTGATAGAGAAGATCCTGATGTGTGGGATACTGTTAAAAATGAATTGAGCAAATAAAAAATATTTTTTTATTGTTTTAGTATATTAAACCATTTTTTGAAAATAATAATTCCGAAAGGTGGTTTTTTATATGAAAGTAAAAGAATGTATGTGTAATAAAGTAGCATGTGTAACACCACAAGATACAATAAGTAATGTTGCAAAAGTAATGCAGAGCAATCATATTGGATGTGTGCCAGTATGTAATAATCAAAAAACATTATGTGGTATAATAACAGATAGAGATATTGTTCTAAGAGCAGTAGCAGCTGGAAAAGATTTAAATAGTACAATGGCAAGTGAGATAATGACTACTCAAATTTGTACATGTACTCAAGATGATGATATGACTAATGCACAAAGTGTAATGGCTAATAATCAAATAAGAAGATTGCCAGTTTGCGATACAAATAACAGAGTAATAGGAATGCTTACATTAGGAAACTTAGCAAATAACAATACACAAATTGGAGATGAGCAAATTTCTGATACTTTAAGTGATATTTGTAATTGTCAAGGGCAAACTAAAAATGCAGAATAAAATACTCCCAAAATAAATGGATACAGCATTTTCTACAACAAAAAGTATAATATATTAATTTTCAGAAAATTAATATATTATATTTTTTTGTAATTAAAAATTTATGTAGTACATATAATATATAGAATATTATATAATTTGGGAGGAATCAAACGTGATAGTAGACATGCCATATTGGACAAAAGTATTAAAAAGAATACTATGTTTTGTATTTACAATTATTGGGCTATTTTTAGCATTTAAACTAGCAGTTTTTTATTTACCATTTTTAATAGCATTTATAATATCATTAATTATAGAACCACTAATAAAGAAAATGATGAAAAAATTCAAATTTTCTCGAAGGACAAGTTCAATTATTATATTTATAATTGTATCAACTATTATTCTTGGGAGTTTGATATGGGGATTAGCTACAATCTTTTCAGAAGCATCAAACTTATTACAAGGCTTAAATGATTATTTTGACAAAGCCTATAACATGTTTCAAGATTTTTTAAATAGTTTTGATTTTAATAAAATAAATTTATCACCAGAATTATTAGGAGTAATTCAAAATTCTACAGGAGGTATATTAGAAGCAGTTTCGAACTGGGCAAGAGGATTTTTAACAGGATTAATAAATTGGGTTACTTCATTACCAGTAATATCTATATATTTCGTAATTTTTGTAACAGCTTTATATTTAATATGTGTAGATAAAATATATATTTTAGACCAAATAGAACACCATTTGCCAGAACTCTGGGTAAAGAAAATGGGGAAGCATTTTAGAGATTTAATAAAAACCTTAGGAGGATATTTAAAAGCAGAAGCAACACTAATATTAGTATCATTTTTAATATCCTTAGTTGGACTATATATTTTACAATTTGCTGGATTTCCTATTGGATATCCACTTCTAATTGCAATAGCAATAGCCTTTGTAGATGCCTTACCAATACTTGGTTCTGGAGCTGTAATGATACCATGGGCAATAATAGCAGCATTAAACGGAGAAATAAACTTATCAATTGCAGTAATAGTATTATTAATTATAATGTCAACTGTAAGGCAATTTTTAGAACCAAGATTAGTAAGCAAAAAAATAGGAGTACACCCAATATTTACTCTAATTGCAATGTATACAGGTTTTAAAATAATTGGGATTTTAGGACTACTTTTAGGACCAATTATTTTGATAATATTTAAAAATGTATTTGCAACAATGATAGATGGCGGAGTAATGAAAACAATATTTTCTAGAAAATAATATGATATAATGACTTTTAAAAATAATATATTATTTTTTATTCAAGAATTAATATATTATTTTTTTATTGACATGTAATCCCAAACTTGATAAAATTAAAGCCATAAGAAATGGAGAAATGCCAAAATGCCAAAAGGAACGTGGAAAATGGTATTGTCAAAAACCTCGTGCCTAATGGCAGTGAAAAAGGAGCAAAAAATGTCAAAATTTGTACACTTACACATACACAGCGAATTCAGTTTATTAGATGGAGCAAATAGAATAAAAGATATACCTAAACGTGCAAAAGAGCTAGGAATGGACGCCATTGCCATTACAGACCATGGTGTTATGTTTGGTGCGATAGATTTTTATAAAGCGTGTATGAATGAAGGTGTAAAACCAATAATTGGTTGTGAAGTATATGTTGCACCTCGTTCAAGATTTGACAAAGAACCAGGAATAGATAATAAATATAATCATTTAATATTATTAGCTAAAAATAATGAGGGGTACAAGAATCTAAGTAAGCTTGTATCCCTAGGTTTCGTGGATGGATATTATTATAAACCACGTATAGATTTAGAAATATTAGAAAAGTATCATGAAGGTATAATATGCTTAAGCGCTTGTTTAGCAGGAAGTGTAAATCAAGCCTTGTTAAATGGAGATACAAAAAAAGCAGAAGAAATTGCTTTATGGCATAAAAAAGTATTTGGCGATGATTATTACATAGAAATTCAAAATAATGGCTTAAAAGAGCAAGTACTTGCAAATCAAAGATTAATTGAGCTAGCAAAAAAGTTAAATCTTCCATTAGTTGCAACAAATGATGCACATTATTTGAAAAAGGAAGATGCATATAATCATGAAGTATTACTATGTATTCAAACTGGCAAAAGAATGAGTGATGAAGACAGAATGAGATTTGAAACAGATGAATTATACATCAAATCTCCAGAAGAAATGTCAGATTATTTTAGCGCATTTCCAGAAGCAATAGAAAATACTGTTAAAATTGCAAATAAGTGTAATGTGGAATTTGAATTTGGACACACAATTCTCCCAAATTACGATGTTCCACCTGAATTTGCTACACACTATGACTATTTTAAAAAATTATGTGATGATGGAATAAAATTTAGATATGGCGAAAATCCTTCACAAGAAATATTAGATAGAGAAGCTTATGAATTATCTGTTATAGAAAAAATGGGCTTTGTAGACTATTTCTTAATTGTTTGGGATTATATTCATTATGCAAAAGAAAACGGAATTCCAGTTGGACCAGGACGTGGAAGTGGCGCTGGTTCCATTGTAGCGTATGCAATTGGAATAACAGATATTGATCCAATAAGATATGGGTTAATGTTTGAAAGATTTTTAAATCCAGAAAGAATAAGCATGCCTGATTTTGACGTTGACTTTTGTTATGAAAGAAGACAAGAAGTTATAGACTATGTTGCAAGAAAATATGGAAAAGACCATGTTTCACAAATTATAACTTTTGGAACAATGGCTGCAAAAATGGTAATTAGAGATGTTGCAAGAGTTTTGGATGTGCCATATGCTGAAGCAGATAGTTTGGCCAAAATGATACCAAATGAATTACATATTACCATAAAAAAAGCACTTGAACAAAACAAAGAATTAAAAGAATTATATGATACAAATGAAATAACAAAAAGAATATTAGATATAGCAATGGGATTAGAGGGAATGCCAAGACAAGCATCTACTCATGCATGTGGAATAGTTATAACAAAAGATCCAGTAGACACTTATGTTCCACTTTATGTAAGAGATGATCAAATATCAACTCAATATATAATGACTACATTGGAAGAGCTTGGCTTATTAAAAATGGACTTTTTAGGTTTAAGAACTCTTACTGTAATTCAAGACACAATTAATTTAGTTAAACAAAACAGAAAAATAGAGGTTAAGTTTGACCAAGAAATGAATGATCCGAAAGTTTATAAATTATGGCAAGAAGGAAAAACAATGGGAATATTCCAGTTTGAATCCCAAGGAATGACAAACTTTATGAAGGAGTTAAAGCCAGATTGTTTAGAAGATATAATAGCTGGAGTTTCACTTTATAGACCTGGTCCAATGGACCAAATACCAAGATATATAAAAGGAAAGTTAAATCCAGGCCATAATGAATATACACACCCAAGTTTAGAGCCTATATTAAATGTAACTTATGGTTGTATGGTTTACCAAGAACAAGTAATGCAAATTGTACGTGATTTAGCAGGGTATTCTTTAGGTAGAGCTGATTTGGTAAGACGTGCAATGGGTAAGAAAAAACTTGATGTTATGGCTAAAGAAAGAGAAGTATTTATTAATGGTCAAGTAGATGAACAAGGAAATGTAATTGTTCCAGGATGTGTACGTAACGGAATTGATGAAGCATCCGCAAATAAAATATTTGATGAAATGGCTGAATTTGCAAAATATGCATTTAATAAATCACATGCAGCTTGTTATGCAGTTGTAGCTTATAGAACAGCATATTTAAAAGCATATTATCCTACTGAATTTATGGCAGCTATGTTAAATAGTTTTTTGGGAAATTTAGATAAAATTCCACAATACATAGATGAATGTAAAATACTTGGAATTGAAATATTAAAGCCAGAAATAAATAAGAGTTTTGAAAAATTTACAGTTGAGAATAATAAAATTCGTTTTGGATTAGGAAGCATAAAAAATGTTGGAATAGTTCCAATTCAAAATATAGTTAGAGAAAGACAAGAACATGGAAACTATAAAAGTTTTACAGACTTTTGTGAAAGAATTGCAGATGAACAAGTAAATAAAAAATGTATTGAAAGTTTGATAAAAGCTGGAGCTTTTGATGAATTTGAACAAACAAGAAACACACTTCTTGCATCATATGAAGGAATAATTGATACTATTCAAAGCGGCAATAAAAAAGGATTTTCGGGACAAGTTTCAATGTTTGATTTAGGTTCAAGTGAAGAACAAGAACAAATGAATGAGATTAAATATAGTTTTGTGGAATTAAAAGAATTACCTAATAAAGAATTATTATCTTTAGAAAAAGAAATGCTTGGAATTTATATTTCTGGACATCCTTTAGAAAAATTAAGAAATCAAATTGAACAGCAAACTACTATAAATTCTATGAAATTGAAGGAAATAGATGAACAAAATTCAAGCCAATTAAGTCAAGAAGAAATTGGAGAAAACTCAATTAATAATTCTTCGGCATCATTAAAATATAAAGATGGTCAATCTGTAAAATATGCAGGAATAATTACAGCTATTAAAAAGAAATATACAAAAAGTAATAAAATTATGGCTTTTGTAACAATAGAAGATTTATATGGTCAAGCAGAGGTATTAGTATTTGAAAATACATATTTAAAAGCTGGAAATACATTGGTAGAAGACAATATAGTTATGGTTGAGGGAAGATTAAGCATTAGAGAAGATGATTCTAGTACAATAATTGCAAGTAGTATTAAAGAATTTACTGAAGAAAAGAAAAAAATGCTAATAATTGATATTACAGATTTAGCAGAAGAACAAAAAGAAAAACTTCGTGGAGCAATTAGATATTTTAATGGAGAAAGAAATAATATGCCAATTTCAGTAAAAATAAATGACGAAATAAAGCCATGTGGTGCAATATATTGTAATGAAGAAATACTAAAAGTATTTGAAGAAATTGTAGGAAAAGAGAAAATCGGTCAAATTAAATCCGGAACCAACTGACCGAAATTGCGGTCAAATTAAACCCGGAACCAATTGACCGTTTTTAAACAAAGGAGAGAAAAGTGGATATTTTTGATGAAGTAAAAGAAACATATTATGAAGAAAAAATTAGAATTTTAATATTTGAGTTCAAGAAATTATTTATAAAGATACTGAGGCAATGGAGAATCTTCTTAATTTATTTAATAAAGGTTTAATACATAATAAAAAACAATTTTCAGCTTTAATGGAAAGATTAGCAAGAAAACAATCTTATAATTATGAAGAATTGGGAAAACTTATGGAACAATATGGAATTATAGATATTTTTCTAGAAAGAAGCAATAGAACCTATACAAATCTTGGTTATTCTTTCTTATGTATTGATAAGAAAACTGCAATGAAAGAATTTGATCCAAGGAAAAACCATAATCCTTCATATCATATAATAATGGAAAAGTATTTCCAACTAATATTATATATAGAGCAGATCCAAAACAAATTGATTTGATTAGAAAAATATATCAAAATAATCCAGATGATAAAATAGCAAAATTTTTATTTGAGCAAATGTCTCCAAGAGGAAGAACAGACCAAGATTTAGGATCGTATAAGTATGGGGAATTATTTAAAGATTAGTATTACATACTGCCAAAAGGGACGGGGTTATGACACTATAAATAAGCCTATTACTAGGGCAATCAAAGGAGGAAAATTATATGCAAGAAACATTAGAAAATTTAATAAAACCCTTGCAATAAATTTTTTTTTGATATAGAATTGATTTGCCATCAAAAATAGTGGTAATAATATTAAAGGGCTAAGTACAATAGATTATATTAATTTATGTAATAAAAATTTACTTAGATTAAGTACTTAAAGCTAAATATAAGGAGGAATTTAAAATGTCAGTAAAAGTTGCTATTAATGGGTTTGGACGTATAGGACGTCTAGCATTTAGACAAATGTTTGGAGCAGAGGGGTATGAAGTTGTTGCAATAAATGACTTAACAAGCCCAGATATGCTTGCACATTTATTAAAATATGATTCTGCACAAAAAAGATATGAAAAAGCAGATACAGTTGTTGCAGGAGAAGATTCAATAACAGTAGATGGAAAAACAATTAAAATATATGCAGAAAAAGAAGCTCAAAATCTTCCATGGGGAGAAATTGGAGTTGATGTTGTATTAGAATGTACAGGATTCTATACAACAAAAGAAAAAGCACAAGCACATATTGAT
>JAFRFO010000042.1 GCA_017434295.1 Clostridia bacterium | reverse complement strand
TTTTATTTTCTACCTAGCTGAATAGATATTTCTTTATTAATTCTTCCTCTATTTATTGTTATAGTTATGGTATCTCCTGGATTTTTTGTATAAATATATTGTTTTAAATCATTCATTGTTTCAATTTCTGTTCCATCAAAGGTTGTTATAATATCTTCTTCTTGTAAATCTGTTTTGCTGGCTGGTCCATTTGGAATTATTTTTGCAACATATATTCCCTTACTTAATTGAATTTTATTTGATGTTAAATATGGCACAACTTCTTTATCATAACCATATATTCCTATTGTTGCTTCTTCAAATTTATTATTTTGATTAAAATTTTCTATTACTTTCTTAACTACATTTATAGGAACTGCAAAACCTATTCCTTCTGCTGATGATATTTTTACTGTATTTATTCCTATTACTTCTCCATTAGGATAAATTAATGGGCCTCCACTATTTCCTGGATTGATTGTTGCATCTGTTTGAATTAAATCTGTCATATATGCTTGTTCTTCGCCTTCTTCTATTTTTATTGTTCTATTTTTTGCACTTATTATTCCAGATGTAACAGTTCTTCTAAATTCAAAACCTATGGGATTTCCTATTGCATATACTGTTTCTCCTACTCTAATTTTACTTGAGTCTGCTAGTTTTGCAACTGGTAAATTATTTTCATTGATTTTTACAATTGACAAATCTAAATCTTTATCACTCCAAGCTACCGTTCCGTTATAATTTTTTCCATCTTCTAAGGTTACATAGCATTTACTAAACTTTTCTCCTGTTAAATGTTCATTTGATAATATATATCCATTTTGTCCAACGATTATTCCTGTTCCTAAACCTAGTTTTCCTTCATCACTACTACTAAATATTGTATTTCCCGTATTTTTTAGCTTTGATATTCCAACTACACTTTTTGTTACATCATCAATTACATCAGCTAAATTCTGGCTTTTTTCTTCTGTTTTTTCCACATTTTCTGCATAGACTGTGGATTGTATTTTTTCTGTTTGATAGTTTCCTGGTGTTATTTTTATGTTATTATATGTTTTATACATATATACTCCAATTACCCATAAAAACATAAAAATAATTGTAATTATTATTATTTTTTTATTTGTTTTTCTTTTAACTAATTTCAATTTTTTACTCTCCTAAAATAAAGTTTTTCCAATTTTTTAATTTTTAGTCTATATATGTAAATAGTTTATAAAAAACAATTATTATTTTTATATGTATAAAAATTCAAAAATAATTGATTTTTTTATTATTTATGTATATAATTACTTTGTAAAAATATATCGAAAACTAATATTTAATAAAGGTGAATTTTATGAACAAAAAGGATGTATATGAATTAACTAATCCGCAAAAGAGTATTTGGCTTACTGAGCAGTATTATAAGGGAACTAATATTAACACCATATGTGGTACTATATTTTTTAAAGAAAATGTTGATGTTAAACTTTTACAAAAGACTATAAAAAAATACATCAGTTTAAATGATGCTATGAGAACAAGAATAATAGTTGATGATGGTATTCCTCATCAGTTTATTAATAATGACAAAATTTCGGAATTTGAAGTTCACTATTTAAATGATTTAAAAGACCTACATGACCTTGAAAGCAATATTTCTAAAACTCCTTTTAATATAATAGATTCAAACCTTTATAATTACAATATATTTAAACTAAAAAACGGAAATGGTGGAATTATAGGGCATCTTCATCATTTGATTTCTGATGCTTGGTCTTTTGGATTAATGTCTAAAGAATTAAAAGATATTTATGAAAGCTTATTATTAAAAACAGATTATGAATCAACTCTACCATCATACACCGAATATATAAGTAAAGAACAAGAGTATTTAACAAGTGATAAATTTATTAAAGATAAAGAATATTGGGAAAATAGCTATTTAACTACACCAGATTTATCAACAATAAAACCATATGATAATTCAGTTGCAAATACTGAGTCTAAAAGATTTACAGCCACTTTAGATAAAGATTTATGCACAAAAATAAATGAATATGCAAGAAATAATGGTACTTCTTCATATAGTTTTTTGATATCTATTTATTCTATTTATTTAGCTGTGGTTTCAGGAATTGATAATGTTATAATTGGAACACCATTTTTAAATCGTTCTAATTTCAAAGAAAAAAATACTGTTGGTATGTTTGTAAATACTTTGCCTAATAAATTAGATATAAATTGGAATTTGAGTTTTAGTGATTATTTAAAATATACTACAACTGAACAAAGAAATATGTTTAGACATAGCAAATATCCTTATGATAAATTGTTAGAAAAAATACGTAAAGAACAGGATTTAAATAGAAGTTTATATGATATTGCTATTTCTTATCAAAACGCAAGAAATGATTGTCAAGAATCAAAAATTAATTATTATACTTATTGGAATTACTGTGGAAACATTGCAGAAAGCATGGAGATACATGTTTTTGATATGGACAATACAGGTAGTTTACAATTATTCTATGACTATCAAATATCAAAATTTACTAAAAATGAAGTAGAAAAAATTCATAATAGAATTTTAAATATAATAAATCAAGTATTAGAACATGATGTTTTGCTAAGAAATATTGAAATAGTTACGCCTGAAGAAAAGCATCAATTATTACATGATTTTAATAATACAAAAACTGAGTATCCTAGAAATAAAACTATTTCTCAAGTTTTTGAGAATCAAGTATTGCTTTATCCAAATAAACCTGCAATTGTATTTGAAAATGAAACTATTTCTTACAAACAATTTAATGAAAAAACAAATAAATTTGCACACTATTTAAAAGAAAAAGGTGTAAAAGCACATGATAAAGTTGTTATTTTAGGTGAAAAAAGTATTGATTTATATGTTTCAATTATGGCTATCTTAAAAATTGGTGCTCTTTATGTACCAGTAGATATAGAATACCCTGAAGAACGTATTAATTTAATATTAGAAGATTGTAAACCAAAATATGTTATTGTTGATGAAAAACATTCAAAAACTATAAAACATAATAATAAATGTACTTTACCACTAAGCAATTTGGATGATTATTCTAAGCAAAATTTAGAGTGTGAAATAACTGCTACAGATGGCGCATATATTATATACACTTCTGGTTCTACTGGAAAACCAAAGGGAGTTGTAGTTCCAAATAGAGGTGTAGTTCGATTAGTAAAAAACACAAATTATATTAAATTTAAAGAAAATGATAGAATTTTACAAAATATTGCTGTTGTTTTTGACGCTTCTACTTTTGCAATATTTGGCTCATTTTTAAATGGATTAACTTTATACCCTATTAATAAGGATAAATTATTAGATTTTCCTTACTTAGAGAAATTCATTAAAGATAATGATATTAATATTATTAATTCAACAGTATCTTTCTTTAATAAGTTGATTGAGTATAATCCAAAATTTTTCAGTAAAACTAGAGCTGTATTAATTGGTGGAGAGCAAGTATTACCTAAAACAGTTAATATTTTTAAAAAATATAATCCACATGCTGAAATAATTAATGTTTATGGACCAACGGAAAATAGTAATTTATCTTGTTGCCATATTATAAATAAAGAATATACAAAATCTGTGCCTATTGGAATTCCTGTTTCTAATTCAACTTGTTATGTTTTAAGCAAGAATCAAAAGTTATTGCCTATTGGAATTCATGGTGAATTGTACGTTGGTGGAGATGGAGTTGCTATTGAGTATTTTAATAACCCATCTATGACAAATGAAAAGTTTATTCCAAATGTTTTTGGAGAAGGGAAACTATATAAAACTGGAGATTTATGCTATTTAGAAGAAGATGGTGTTATTCAGTTTATTTCTAGAATTGATAAACAAGTAAAAATTAGAGGTTTTAGAATTGAATTAAAAGAAATTGAAACAAAAATATTAGAATTCGGTAATATTAAAGAATGTGCTGTTGTAGTTTCTGAAAATAATGATAACAAATTTTTAGTTGCATATGTTGTGCCTAAAAGCACATTAGAAACAAGGGATTTAAGCAAGTATTTAAAAGATAATCTACCAGCATATATGATACCTTCTAAAATTATTTGTTTAGATAGTTTGCCTTTAAATGTTAATGGAAAGCTTGATACCAAAGCTTTACCCAAACCTGATTTAGATGAAAATAAGAATATAGTTAAGGCTAGAAATGAAGTCGAAAAAACGTTAGTAGAAATATGGCAAGAAGTATTAGGGATTAATAATATTGGTATTAATCAAAATTTCTTTGAAATAGGTGGAGATTCATTATCTGCAATTAAACTATTAAATTTAATTAATATTAAATTTAATATGCAAATAACAATTAAAGCAATTTTTGATATGCCAACTATTCAAGATTTAGCTGTTCATATTAAACAAAATGATATAAATGCTATATTTGATAATGAAGAGAAAAATAATACATTTGCAAAAGAAGATTTTTCTAATATTGATAATTTATTAAGTAATAACACATTAGAAAGGTTTAATACTCCAGAAAAAGAACCAATTGGTAATCTACTTTTATTTGGAGCTACAGGCTTTTTAGGTGCACATTTACTTGATAGTTATTTAAACAATGAATCTGGTACAGTCTTCTGTTTAGTTAGAACAAAATATAATATTCCTGCTAAAGAAAGACTTAGAAAAAAATTACAATTTTATTTTAATGAGAAATATGATGATTTAATTGATGATAGAATTATTGTGTTAGATGGTGACATTACTCTAGATAATTTTGGTTTATCAGATACAGATTATAAGAACTTAGGAAAAAATATTAACACTGCAATAAATTCAGCCGCCATAGTTAAACATTATGGCAAAAAGCAATATTTCGAAAATATTAACGTAAACGGAACTAACAATATTATTAATTTCTGTAAAAAGTATAACAAAAAGCTGCTTCATTGTTCAACTTTAAGCCTTATGAGAGATTTATCTAAAAATAAAAAAGACAACCAGTTAAAAGTTTTTTCAGAAAAAGACTTTTATTTTGACCAAAACCTAAATAACCTATATATTAATTCTAAATTTAAAGCTGAAGAATTAGTATATAATGCAATATTAGATGGTTTAAATGCATGTTGTTTAAGGATTGGAAATTTAAGTAACAGATATTCAGATGGGGTATTCCAAGAAAATATTGAAGAAAATGCTATATTAGCTAAATTAAAATCATTTTTATCAATTGGATACATACCAGATTATCTTTTAAATGTTACCTTTGATTTTACTCCAGTTGACATTTGTAGTAAAGCTATTATAAAAATAGCAAACACAAAAATTGAAAATTCAACATTTCATATTATTAATAATAATATTATTTCAATGAATATGCTAATTTCAATTTTAAATGATTTATCATATAACATACAACCTGTGCCTGAAGAAGAATTTATTAAAGTGTTTGAAAAAATACGTAGAGATAATAATAAACAAGACCTTTTAATTGGAATAATGCAAGATTGGATAAGAGATAAAAGTTTTAAATATAATTATAGTGTTATATTTAATTCGGATTTTACAAATAAATATTTATCATCAATAGGTTTTTCTTGGCCAATTATAGACAAATTATATTTTTCAAAATATTTTAATTATTTAGAAAAAATAGGATACATAGGAGGAAAAAAATGTTAGAAAATATTATACTAATTTTACTAATTATTTCTGTATTTGCATTATCTTTAATTCTAGTTTTATTAAAAAAACAAAAAAAAGATAATCAAATAAAAAAAATATTTAAAATAATAATTGGTTTAGCTATTTGGTGGGTATTATTAGAATTGTTACAGTTAATATTACATAATAATTTTAATGCATCAACTAAATATGATATCTATTTTGAAACTTTTGCATCTATTGGAAAATGCTTTATGCCTGTATTTATATTTTTGTTAGGATTAGTTTTTGCAAGAACTAAAATTCAATTTAATAAAAAGTATTATTTATTATTTATAATACCAACATTAACAATAATACTTATGCTTACAAATGAATGGCATCACTTGGTATATGCACATTATTCAGTTTACACTTATCAAGCAGTACTTGGACCATATGCAATTATACATCAATTATATTCTTATGGAATTTTAGCTTTAGGAATGATTTTTCTATTGTTCTATTCTATTAAGAATTCTGGCTTCTTCTCAAAACAATCTATTTTATTTATTCTTGGAACATTGATGCCTGTTATTGTAAATGTGCTAGAAACATATAAAATAGTTGAATTACCTGTTTACTCAACACCTATATCATTTGCTGTTGCAGTTGTATTTTATGCTTTAGCTATATTTAAATTTGACTTTATTAGAGTAACCCCAATTGCATTGCAACGTATAGTAGACAGAATGTCAGATAGTTACATAGTATTAGGTGATGATTTAGAAATCATAGATTTTAACAAAACATTTTTAACAACATTTAAAGTAAAAAATGAAACCTCTTTAAGAGGGAAAAACTTTGAAGAAGTATTACATGGAAGTAATTTTTATAATGATTTTAAAAAAGCAGAAAAAAGATTAATAGAAGTTAAAACAACAAATAAAACATTTTATTTTGAATTATACATTAATGAAGTACATAAATACTTCAATGTAGAAATAAACTCAATATTATCAAAAGGTCAATCTTTAGGAACATTAATACTATTTAAAGATATAACCCAACACAAACGTGACATTCAAACAATTAAAGATACACAAGACTCACTTATGGAAAGTGAACGTTTATCATCACTTGGACAACTTATTGGTGGTATTGCACACAACTTAAAAACTCCAATAATGTCAATTGCAGGAGCTGCAGAAGGTTTAACAGATTTAGTAAAAGAATATGATGAATCAATTGATGACCCAACTGTAAATAGTAAGGATCACCACGAAATAGCTCAAGATATGTCAAAATGGATTGTAAAAATTAAAGAGTATTCAGAATATATGTCAGATGTAATTACAGCAGTTAAAGGACAAGCTGTTGTTATGGCAAATGAAGATGATATTACTTTTACAGTTTCTGAATTAGTAAAACGTATTAATATTTTAATGAAACATGAGCTTAAAAATGCTATTATCAATTTAGATATTGATTGTAAAATTGATGATAATATTCAAATTCATGGAGATGTTAATAACTTAGTTCAAGTTATTAATAATATGATTTCTAATGCAATTCAAGCATATAATGGAAAAACAAATGAAACAATAAAATTTGTTATTGACAAAGAGGAAAATAATGTTGTATTTTCTATTGAGGACCGTGCTGGTGGTTTACCTGAAAAAGTTAAAACTAAATTGTTTAAAGAGATGATTACTACTAAAGGTAAAAATGGTACTGGACTTGGCTTATATATGTCTTATTCTACTATTAAGGCTCACTTTAATGGTAATATTACTTTTGAGACAGAAGCGGGTGTTGGTACTAAGTTTAATATTTTGATTCCGGTGGAATAAATACTTAAAAAGACTAGAAAAATTCTTTTCTAGTCTTTTTTGATATCTATCCTAAAGCTACATCTAAAACCATCATAATTGCAAAGCCTATTGCAACGCCTATCGTTCCAATATTTGAGTGTTCACCACTTTGTGATTCTGGAATTAATTCTTCTACAACAACATATATCATTGCTCCAGCTGCAAATGATAAAAAATATGGTAAAATTGGAACAACCATATTAGTTAAAGCAATTGTTATTATTGCCCCAATTGGTTCAACTATGCCAGATAGAGTTCCATACCAAAAAGCTTTAAGCCTTGACATACCTTCACTTTTTAAGGGCATTGATATTATTGCTCCTTCTGGAAAATTTTGTATAGCTATACCAACTGCCAATGCTATGGCACCAGCCATTGTAATTCCAGTATTTTGTGCTATTGCTCCTGCAAAAACAACTCCAACAGCCATTCCTTCTGGAATATTATGTAGTGTTACTGCAAGAACCATCATTGTCGTTTTTTGAATTTTTGTTTTTATTCCTTCTGGTTTATTAGAATTTAAATGCAAGTGTGGAATAACAGTATCCAGTATTAATAAAAATACTATTCCAAGTAGAAATCCTACTGTAGCAGGAATCCAAGCAACTATTCCTTGCTCCTCAGCCATATCTATTGATGGAATTAAAAGTGACCACACAGATGCTGCAATCATTACACCTGAAGCAAATCCTAATAATAGTTTTTCTAACTTTTTATTTATTTTGTTTTTCATAAGAAAAACCATTGCTGAACCTAAGGTTGTTCCTATAAATGGAATTGCTAATCCCCAGAATATTTCCATATCAAAGCTCACTCCTTTCTATTTTTCTTTCGTGTATAATATATAAATCCAATAATAATCTTAAATCTATTCATTTCCTTTCAAACTAGATACCATATCTATATTCTTTATTTTTCTTGCTAAAAATCTTGAAACTACATAAGATACTATAAATGTACCAATAGCAGATATTATATATGTTTGTGGTAAAATATTTGCACCAAAATCATAATGCTCTTCTATTGCAGTTTTAAACAACCAATCTGTTAAGAAATTTCCTAAAGGAAGCCCTATTATAATTGATATAACTGCTATCCAATTGTTTTGTTTTATAAATATATTTTTTATTTTTTTATTTTTAAATCCTAAAACTTTTAATGTTGCAAATTGATACTGTTTTTCTGTATAAGAAAGAATTCCTAAATTGTAAATAATTACTGACCCTAGTAATACCGCTACTCCTATAATAAGTATAAGCATTGTTTTCATCATTGATAACATACCTGTCATACCATCTTTTAAGCTTTCTATATTTTGGATTGTATCTATTCCATTAATATCTTTAACATTACTTAAATCTTTATTAGTATATAGTGCATTTGGCTTATATTCAAGCCCTAAACTCTCTATATATTTTTTTGTAGCAGAAAGATTCTGATTTTGTGGATCTTTATTAAATCCAATTATTTTAGAAGTATAATAAGTATTATCTCCATAAATATGCCACGTTACTTCATCTCCTATTTTATATCCTTTTGTTTCTGCTAACTTGTAAGTAACAAATATTCCATCATCAGTTGGCTTTTCTATTATATTATTACTTCTATCTACAAATCTTACATAATTTTCAGCATCTGTTACAAATATATTATTTGATTCACGTTTTCCCTCACTATCTTTTATTTCAATTCCTAGTGATTCTGATGTCATTATACCATATTCTTTATACAAATTGTCTAAATCTACTTCAGAAATATTTTCTTTTATATTTAATTTATAATCAAAATTATATATTGTTTCAAATTGAAGCTTTACAAAAAAGTTCATTGAATCTAGCATTCCAAGTGCACATACAATAAGCATACAGCAACCAACTACACCGGCAATTCCCATAAACGTTCTCATTTTATTTCTAATTATATCTCTTAAATTCCATGTGCTTGAAAAACTTAATTTTTTAAATATTCCTTTTGTAGTTATGTTTATAGATTTAGCTTTAACATTAGGTATTTTATTTCTTAGCGTTTCTGCAGGATTTTCTTTTAGTATTTTTCTTCCTGTAATATAAGTGATTAAGGAAACTATTAATACAACACATACTGCAACAATGTAACATTGACTATTTAATACAGGGTGACCATTTGGTATTTCAAAAAATGCCATTTCTAACCCTAAAAATATATTTCCTATAAAATAATAACCTAATATTAAACCAATTATTGATGCTAAAATTGATATCCAAAATCCATAACCTATATAGTGAAGAATAATTTTTCTATCGCTAAAACCTAAAGCTTTTAGTGTACCTATTTGAACTCTTTGATTTTTTACAACTCTTGTCATTGTTGTAATTACTGAAAGCATCGCTATAAATAAAAATAGTCCTGAAAATACTCCTACATAAGTTTTTCCTTCATCAATTTCTCCTTGGTATGTTACGTAAGAAGCTGTATCTTCTATATTTATTATTGCTTTTGCATTTTCAATTTTATCTTCTATTGCAATTTTTACATCATCTATTTTGTTGTTATCTTCTACATCTATCATTACATTATTAAATATTGGCTGAAATGATATTTCATTTACTGATAAATATGCAAAACCAAATTCTTTTCTATTTGGATATAATTCTGATTCATCTCTTACATCATATAAATGATCTGGAACATTAATTAATCCTAAAACTTTTTCATGTAGTTCCATGTTTTCATATTTAACTAAAATAGTATCTCCAACTTTTATATTGTTTTCGATAGCATAAAAATTGTCAAGCCATACACCAGATTTAGATTTATCAAATTGCTCTCCTTCTATAATATAGAATTTAGAAATATTATTTGATTCTATAAAGTTTAATAATAATGTTTTATCATTATCAGTCGTTCCTGTAATAGATAGCTTTCTTTCTGCATCTTTTACATTTTCGATATTTTTTATTAAATCTAAATCCTTATTTGTGAAATTGGCTCCAGCTACATTTAAGTCTTGTAAATTGTTTTCTGAATAGAATTTTTCTGCTGTTTCAGTCATTCCATCCATGTAACTCTCTATTCCAGAATATGCCATAACACCAATCATAACCATTAAAAATATGGTTATAAATTGAGATAAATTTTTCTTTATATCTCTTAGCATTTTTATATTTAGTCTTTTCATAATTACCAAACCACCTCATCAATCTGTTTTGGATTTTGGTTATGAATTATTTCTTCAATTTTTCCATTTTTAACATGTACTACTGTATCTGCAATGTCTGCAATTAAGCTATTATGTGTTACAATAATAACTGTATTTGCTCCATTATTTCCGTCACACTGTTTTCTTAATAGTTTTAATACTTCAACTCCTGTTTTACTATCTAATGCTCCTGTTGGTTCATCACATAATAATAATTTTGGATTTTTAGCAACTGCTCTAGCAATACTTACTCTTTGTTGCTCTCCTCCTGATAATTGATTTGGGAATTTTTTGCTATGTTTTAAAAGACCTACACCTTTTAAAGCTTCTTCTGTACTTATTGGATTTTTTACAATGTCTTTAACAATATCAACATTTTCTTTAACTGTTAAACTTGGTAAAATATTATAAAACTGAAAAATAAAACCTACATTTTCTGCTCTATAATCTGAAAGTTTATTTTGATTATAATTAGAAATGTTTTCTCCATCTATAATTACATTACCTTTTGTTGGTGTATCCATCCCACCTATTAAATTTAATAATGTTGATTTTCCTGCACCTGATGGTCCAAGAATAACAATCATTTCTCCTTTATTTAAAGATAAGTCTATATTATCTATAGCTTTAAATTCATTTTCGCCTATTTTATAGACTTTACTAACCTTTTGTAATTCTACTATCTTTTCCATTTTGCCTTCCTTTCTTTTAATATATATTATTTATATTTACTATAGGGATACCTTCTAAGATTGATGTTATCCCTATTTTAGAATTTTTATTTATATGAAATTTATTTCATATTTCTATAATATTATAATCACTTTATTTCTAATTGTCAATAGAATATGAAATTTTTTTCATATTTCTTGACTAAATTTAAAAATATGATATAATTATCAATAATTAATTTAATAATTATAATTGTTAATAAAAAATTTATATAATTAATAAAATATTTTTTGTCTTTGGAAAGGAAGGATTTTAATTATGGCTGATAATATAGTTAGAGAACCTATTCAAAAACGTTCAATTGAAAAAAAAGAAAAAATAATAAAATATGGCTTTGATTTAATATGTGAAAAAGGATATTATAATACAAATACTGCAGAAATAGCAAAAGCTGCTGAAGTCTCTACTGGCATTGTTTATAGCTATTTTAATGATAAACATGATATTTTATTAGAAGGGCTAAAAAGATATTCAAACAGTATTTTTTATCCTAGTATAGATTTTATTAATGATATATCTATAAATGAAAGTAATATGTCTGAAATTATAAAAAAAGTAATTTCAGAATTTATAAAAAATCATAAATTATCTCAATCCGCACATGAGGAAATTACAGCTATGACACATACAGATAAAGATGTTGCAAAGTTTTTTCATGATAATGAGATTGAAACTACTAATGTTATAGTTAAACTATTACAAAAAAACGGTTTTAATTTTACTGATTTATTTGAAAGAGTTCATATTATTATTGGTTTAATTGATAATATTTGTCATGAAGTTGTTTATCACAAACATAATAGTATTAATTATGATACTATGACAAATATTGTTGTTGATGAAATTGTTCATATACTAACAAAAAAAGACTAGAAATAGTCTTTTTTTATTAAAATATTATTTATAAATTAATTAAATAATTATTACCTTAAAATTTAATTATTTTTTTATTATTTTATTTTATATTTTTAAAAAAATTAAAAATATCATCTGCAAGTTCATTTTCCTTACCATCATAAGAATGATTTGCTCCATCAATATAATTAATATCTTTAAAATCATTTTCAACACAATTATAAATGTTTTTAGCATGCTCATCTGCAGGTTTTTCAATTAATTCATGAACATTTCCCCATCTCATAAAAAGAGGAATTCCTAAATTATTTAATTGCTCATATTCATTTATCTCTTCTTTTACTTGAATATATTTCAAATAGTTTTTTACAGAAATTGGACTTAAAAAAGAATTATATGGCATTAAGTCCATCCCTTGATTTTCTATCATTTTCTTTTTGGCAAGATTTAGTATTTCTTCAGTTGAAAACTTATTAATAACAGCAGAAACGTCAACAAAAGAAAGTAATAGAATTCCCTTAACATATTGTAAATATTCGCTATTTTCTTGTTTTAGTTTGTTATAAGCATATAACATTTTAGAAGCACCTAAACTGTGTCCTTGTAAATATATTTCTTTGTATCCTAAATCAATAGCATATTGTATTGCACCTAAAATGTCAAAATAGCATTCCTCTATATTTTCAAAAGCTGTTCCTGCTAATTCTCTTCTACCATCTTGAAATTTTACAAAATTTACTATTCCATTTCCTCTATTATTAAAGCAAATTGTGTCTATTCCTAATGTCTCAACTTTTTTTGCAATTATGTTTTCTCTTTGTTTTAGGCAATTGCTTGACATTCCATGTGTTGCAATTAATATTTTTTCTGTTTTGCTTTCTCCTTTATTTATATATCCATTTAGCTTTGCTCCATCTTCTGCTAAAAATTCTATTATTTCCATAGTAATTCTCCTTAATAATTTTCTCTAAATTTTATAAAGAATAATATATTAATTATAAAACCTTTGCTGTCGAAGCCTCCATTATATAATAATACTAGTATGTAGGCTTCTCCAACCGCACTTCGCTTCGCTCCGTTTGTGCGCTGCGCAGGTTTTTAATTAATATATTATTCTTTTTTATAACATTTCTGCAACCTCTGTATTAAACTCTTCTTGTATTTTTTTAATTTTTTCAGAATCATTTTTTAAAATATCTAAAAACGCATCTGCAATTTGGGGATCAAATTGAGTTCCTTTGCATCTTTCAATTTCTCCAATTACAACATCTAAAGCCATTGAATCTCTATAAGAACGTTTTGAAGTCATTGCATCAAAGCTATCTGCAACTGCTGCAATTCTTGCTAAAAATGGTATTTCTTCTCCCTTTAATCTGCTTGGGTAACCAGTTCCATCATATTTTTCATGATGATGTTTTACTATTGGAATCATATCTTTAAAATATGATACTTTAGATAATATATGTGCTCCAATTGTTGGATGGTTTTTTATTTGTGAATATTCGTCATCTGTTAATTTTGATTCTTTTAATAATATACTATCTGGAATACCAATTTTTCCAATATCATGGAATAATCCACCTATTTTAAGTGTCTTTATATCTTCTTCAGATAATCCAAGCTTTTCTCCAATTAAAACTGAATAAGCTGATACTCTATCAGAATGTCCTCTTGTATATGTATCTTTTGCTTCAACTGCAAAACGTAAAGTTTCTACTATTTCTAAATATGCTTTTTCTAATTCTTCATAAGTGTCACTTAATTCATCATTAATCTTTCTAATTTCTCTCATTTGCTCAATAGATTTTATTGCAGATTCTATTAATAATAATAATTGATCAAATTTATCACTTTTTTCACAATACCCTTGAATATCAAGCCTTTTAATTGTTTCCAATGGTGGGGCTAAATCTTTATGACCTGTTAATAGTAAAATATATAAATCTTTATCAAATTTACGTATTTCCTCTACTACTTGGTCTCCATGGTATGGTGTCATAATAAAGTCCAAAATCATTAAATCAAAATGCTCATCTTTTACTCTTTTAATTGCTTCCATTGGGTCTGTTACTCCAACTAGATTGTAGCCTGTCCTTTTTAAAAGCACTTGCAATGAGTCCAAAATTCCTTCTTCGTCATCTACTGCAATTATTTTATAATTATCATTTGTGTTTTGATTGTTTATATTTTGTGCTCCATGTCTCATTTATATCACCTCTTGTTTTTACTTTTTTCTACATTATATTAATAAATTGTGGAAAAAGCAAGGGGGTAAATAAAAAAAGCATACTTTATATTCATTCTAAAATCATTAATTTACAGAATATAAATTTTGCTTTTTTCTTTTACACTTTCATAGAAAGAGCTACTTTTTTTCTTTCCATATCAATTTTAATTACTCTTACTTTTACAATATCCCCAACAGAAACAATATCTGAAGGATTTTTTATAAATTTTTCGCTCATTTCAGATATATGTACAAGTCCATCATATTTTACACCAATATCAACAAATGCACCAAAATCAATTACATTCCTTACTGTTCCTGTTAATATCATTCCTTCTTTTAAATCTTCTAGTTTTAAAACATCTTGTCTCAATATTGGTTTTGGTAATTCATCTCTTGGGTCTCTTCCTGGTTTCATAAGTTCAGCAATTATATCTTTTAATGTCAATTCACCTATTTCTAATTCTTTTGCAGTTTTTTCTGTATCAATATTTTTAAGTTTTTCTCTTAAATTTATAACTTTTTCCTTATCTTTTAAGTCGTTTTTATCAAACCCAATGGATTTTAATAATTTTTCTGTTGCTTCATAGCTTTCTGGGTGAACTGCAGTTACTTCTAGAGGATTATCTCCATCCATAATTCTTAAAAATCCTGCACATTGTTCAAATGCAACTTTTCCTAGTTTTGGGACTTTTAATAGCTGTTTTCTATTTTTTAATTTTCCATTTTCATCTCTGTATTTTACAATATTTTTTGCTATACTAGAATTAATTCCAGCCACATAAGATAATAGTGATGGCGTTGCTGTATTTACATCTACTCCAACTTTATTAACACTATCTTCAACAACCCCTGTTAAGCTTTCTTCTAATCTTTTTTGATTAACATCATGTTGATATTGCCCTACTCCTATTGCTTTTGGATCTATTTTAACTAATTCTGCAAGCGGATCTTGTAAACGTCTTGCTATTGATATTGCTCCTCTAATTGAAACATTTATGTCAGGATATTCTTCTGTTGCAAGTTTTGATGCTGAATACACTGATGCTCCCGCTTCACTAACTATTACATAACATACTTCTCTAGAAGCTTCTTTTATCATATCTGCAACAAACATTTCTGACTCACGAGATGCTGTACCATTTCCTATAGCTATCATATCTACTTTATCTTTTTCAATTAATTTTAATAATTCTTTTTTAGCTCCAACTACATCATTTTGTGGTTCTGTTGGATATACAGTTGTATAATCTAATACTTTACCTGTTTCATCTATTACTGCTATTTTACATCCAGTTCTATATGCAGGGTCAAATCCCATTACTGTTTTTCCTTTTATTGGAGCTCCTAATAATAATTGTTTTGAATTTTGTCCAAATACTTTAATTGCCTTTTCTTCTGCTTTTTCAGTTAAATCTGTTCTTATTTCTCTTTCAATTGATGGCTCAATTAATCTTTTATAACTATCTAATATAGTTTCTTTAAGCATATTTGTAAATTGTGTTTCTTCTTTTTTTAATATATCTTTTTCTATATAAGCAAGTATTTTTTCTTCTGGTTTTTCAATTTTTACTTTTAAAAACTCTTCTTTTTCTCCTCTATTTATTGCTAAAATTCTGTGGCTTGGAATAAATTTTATTGCTTCACTATATTTATAGTACATCTCATAATTTGATTTTTCCTCTTCTTTTGTTGCAGTAGTTGAAATTATACCTTCTCTATAGCAAAATCTTTTTATTTCTTTTCTATATTTTGGTTCATCAGATATATTTTCAGCAATAATATCTAATGCTCCTTGAACTGCTTCTTCTGCAGTATTTACTACTTTATCTTTATTTTTCTTATCTTCTTCTGATAATTTATCTATATTTATATATTGTTTTGCTAAATCAAATATATCTTGCTTTTCTTCTTGTTTTATAATTATTTCAGCAAGTGGTTCCAAACCTTTAGCTTTAGCTACTGTTGCTCTTGTTTTTTTCTTTTGCTTATATGGTCTATAAATATCTTCTACTTCAGCAAGAGTTTTTGCAATTGCAATATTTTGCAAAATTTCATCTGTTAATTTTCCTTGTTCTTCTATAGATTTTATTACTTCTTCTTTTCTTTGTTCTAAGTTTCTTAAATAATTTAATCTATCTGATAAATCTCTTAATTGTTCATCACTTAGCCCACCTGTTACTTCTTTTCTATAACGTGCAATAAATGGGATTGTATTTCCTTCATCTATTAATTTAATTGTTGCCTCCACTTGTGTAGTTTTGATATTTAATTCATCTGCAATTATTTTAATAATTTTTTCCATTTGTTCCTCCGTTTTTGTTTTTATTCAATTCCTAAATATTCATTATATGTTACTTCTCTATCCACAATTTGTCCATTTTGTTTGATATCTATTATTCTATTTGCAACTGTTTGTGTTAATTCATGGTCATGAGATGTAAATAAAATATTTCCTATAAACTTTTTCATTCCTTCGTTTACTGATGTAATACTTTCCATATCTAAATGATTTGTTGGTTCATCAAATATTAAAAAGTTTGCTCCAGATAACATCATTTTAGATAATACACATCTTACTTTTTCTCCTCCAGATATTACATTTGCTTGTTTCAAAGCTTCATCTCCAGAAAATAGCATTCTTCCTAAAAATCCTCTTACAAAAGTTTCATCTGGATCTTTTGAATATTTTCTTAACCATTCTGTAAGGTTTTCATCTGTTTCAAATAAGTAATTATTATCTTTTGGAAAATATGATTTTGTAATTGTTTGTCCCCAAATTAATTCTCCTTCATCTGGTTCCATTTCTCCTGCAATTATTTGAAATAAAACAGTTTTTGCATTTTCATTATCTGCTAAAAAGGCAATTTTATCATTTTGTTTTACATCAAAGGATATTTTATCTAATATTTTTACTCCATCTATTGTTTTAGAAATTTTTTTTACTTGTAATATTTCTTTTCCTGGTTCTCTATCTGGTTTAAAATCAACATAAGGATATTTTCTATTTGATGGTTTAATTTCATCTAATTCAATTTTTTCCAATATTTTCTTCCTTGATGTTGCTTGTTTTGATTTTGAGGCATTTGCACTAAATCTAGCTATAAATTCTTGTAATTCTTTTATTTTTTCTTCTTTCTTTTTGTTTTGTTCTTTCATTTGTTTTAATGCTAATTGACTTGATTCATACCAAAAATCATAATTTCCTGGATATACTTTTATTTTTCCAAAGTCAACATCTGCAATATGTGTACAAACTTTATTTAGAAAATATCTATCATGTGATACTACAATTACTGTGTTTTCAAAATCTATTAAAAAATCTTGTAACCAATTTATACTTTTTAAATCTAAGTCGTTTGTAGGCTCATCTAATAAAAGCACATCTGGATTCCCAAATAGGCTTTGTGCTAAAAGAATTTTAACCTTTTCTCTTGCTTCAATTTCTCTCATATATTTATAATGATTGTCTGGTATTATTCCTAAATCATTTAATAATTGGCTAGCATCAGATTCTGCATTCCATCCATCTAATTCTGCAAATCTTTCTTCTAATTTTGCTGCTTTCATTCCATCTTCTTCGGAAAAATCTGGTTTTGCATAAATGGCGTCTTTTTCTTTCATTATGTCATATAATTCTTTATTTCCCATTAAAACAGTATCCATTACTGTATAATCTTCATAAGCAAAGTGGTCTTGCTTTAAAACTGATATTCTTTCTCCTTTATCTAAAGTAACATCACCTTTACTTGGTTCTAAATCGCCTGATAATACTTTAAGAAATGTAGATTTTCCAGCTCCATTTGCTCCAATTATTCCATAGCAATTTCCTTTTCCAAATTTAATATTTACATCTTCAAAAAGTACTCTTTTTCCAAATCTTACTGTAACTCCATTTGCACTTAGCATTTTAAATCCTCCTAATTATTAATCTAACATATCTTTTTTCTTTAACCACATTGTCACTAATACAGTTAAAATTATTGAAATAATAATCATAACAATAAATCCATATGGGCTGTTTTGTAATGGCAATCCAACATTCATTCCCCAAAAACTTGATATCATTGTTGGTACTGCTAATACTATTGTAATTGATGTTAAAAATTTCATAACTCCATTTAGGTTATTTGAAATTATTGATGCATATGCATCCATTGTTCCATTTAAAATATCACTATATATTTTTGACATTTCTATCGCTTGTTTATTTTCTATAATTGCATCTTCTAGTATTTCTTCATCATCTTCATATAGTTTAATTATTTTACCTCTCATTGCTTTTTCCATTACAAGCTCATTTGATTTTAAAGAAGTTGTAAAATAAACTAATCCTTTTTCTAAACTTAATAATTTAAGTAATTCTTTATTTTTCATTGATGTTTTTAATGTACTTTCTGCTATTTCTGTTTCTTTATTTATTTGTTTTAAGTATCTTAAAAAGAATGTAGCATTTGTATATAATATTTGAAAAATAAATCTACTCTTTTTATATGTTTCAAAATTTTTCATTTTTAATTTTTCAAATGTTTGTATTACTATATTTTTACTTAATGATACTGTTATAAAAAAGTCATCTCTTACAACTATCATTCCTAATGGCATTGTTGTATACATATCATTATCATCTTTTGTTTTTTCTATAATTGGTACATCTACAATAAATACTATTGTGTTATCATCCTCTTCTATATCAATTCTTGCTT
>JAFRFO010000041.1 GCA_017434295.1 Clostridia bacterium | reverse complement strand
TTATAACCCTTTTAAGGGTTTGCTACAGTAGTAAATGCACTAAGGCTTGAACGGAGTGAAAGCCAGCACCTTTAGGTGCTGCAATGTTATATGCCCTTATAGGGCAAGTGAAAACCACCCGTTTCACGGGTGGTTATTATTTATGAACTATTTCTTAAAAACTTTTCCATCAAGATACTCTAAAATCCCACTTGGAGTATTAAAATTAAATTTTAATTTATAACTTGAAAGCATTTGATACTTTTTATTAAATGCTTTATTTATTTCATTTTTTCCGTATTTCCCATCACCAACAATAGGAAGACCTATATGTGCTAAATGAGCCCTAATTTGATGTGTTTTTCCTGTTTCTATTTCAACATCTAAAACACAGGTGTTATCAGCATTTTCTTTTATAACTGTGTAAGAAGTAATAATTTTTTGATAACCTTTTTTAAAGTCATCAGAAATATATACTAGAGATTTTTTATTATCTTTAAAAAGGTAGCTTTCAAGTCTTTCATGCTTTTTAGTAGGCTTACCAAATACAGTAGCTAAATAATGTTTTTCTATTTCATGATTTTTAAATTTATCAAGTAAAATATTTAAAGCTTCTTCATTTTTTGCAAACAACACAAGACCAGTAGTGTTTCTATCTAGTCTATGGCAAGGCATTGGCTTAAATGTATCAGAACTATATTTTTGATGAATTATAGAAGTTAAACTATTTTCTCCAGTAACTTCAATATTTATAGGTTTGTCAATTATCAAAATATTTTCATCTTCAAAAATAACCTTAAGAGATGTAATACTAGATAATAATTCATCAGAAATATAAACCGAAATCTCATCACCAGCATAAACTGTAATATTTTCATTAACACGTTTATCATTTACTTTAATATCCTTTTTTCTTAAAGTTTTGTAAAGTAAATTTTGTGACAAATTTGGAATATTATCTAATAGGAATTTATTCAATTTTTTTCCATTATATTTTTCGTTAACAATAATTTTTCTCATGCTTTAATTATACTGTATAAGGAGCTTATAGTCAAATCTTTTATTTATAAAAAATTTGCATTTAATATTGCAACGTACATTTTATAAAAATCCTCCGAAAAAAATAATCAATATAAAAATTTGACATATTTTGTAATATTATGTTATAATCAATATATATTAAACGAACGAAAAGTTAATTAAGGAGGGATTATCATGGATGAAAATAATCAAAATTATGGAGTAAATATGAATGGTCAAACTCCACCACCACAAGAACCACAATATCAACAGCCACAGTATCAACAACCTCAGTATCAACAACCACAATATCAACAACCACAGTATCAACAACCACAGTACCAACAACCACAATACCAACAACCTCAACAACAATATTACGGGCAAACAGCTCAACCTAAAAAATTAAATGCAGTTTGTTTAGCAAGTTTTATTTGTTCATTAGTTGCTTGGTTAGTATTAGGATTACCATTAGGTATAACAGCTATTATTACTGGTATTATAGGAATTAATAAATTTGATGAACAAACACAAAATAATAGATGGATGGGTATTTTTGGTTTAATAGTTGGTATAATTGAAGTTATTGTAATGATTTATTGGTTAACTGCTGTAAACACAGCTTTCAACTTATTTAGTTATTAATTGAATATAAAAAAGCGTTATTAACAAATAACGCTTTTTTGATTAGATTTTTTACTACCATAATGCCAGAAGGGACGGGGGAAATGGCACTGCCAAAAAAGCCCGTCCCTTTTGGCAGCGATAAATTTGACAAACAAGGTAAAAAGTAGTATAATAATTTACAGTTATTGCCAAGAGGGCAAAGGAAGAGATTTGATACAAATAAATACATTAAAGTAAGAGATTTAATAATAATAGAGAACGGAAAAATTTGAAAAATCAATATTTCTTTAATTAGGGCTTTTAAGAGCCTTTATTAACATTTTAAAAAAGAAAGGAGAGTATGAATAAATCATACAAATAATTATGGAGAAAAAAGAATTAACAAAAGATTTTAAAGAGATTAAAAAAAGAAAACCTTATACAAGGAAAAATGTAAGGAGTACAACATCAAAAGAAAATAGTAATTTACAGAATAATCCTGTAAATAAAAAAATAAGAAGTAGAGGAGTAAGAAGTGCAGAAAACACAGAAAAAATAAGTACACAAACAAATGCAAAATCAATATTTAAACCTTCAAAATTGAAAGTAATTCCACTAGGAGGATTACACGAAGTTGGAAAAAATATAACTGTATTTGAATATGAAAATGAAATGATAATAGTAGATTGTGGTATATCATTCCCAGAAGATGACATGTTAGGAATAGATTTAGTAATTCCTGATATTACATATGTAGAAAAGAATAAAGAAAAGCTTAAAGGAATGATAATTACACATGGACATGAAGATCATATTGGTTCAATACCATATTTCTTAAAAAAGGTTAATACACCAATATATGCAACAAAATTAACATGTGGTTTAATAAATAATAAATTAGAGGAACATAAACTTGTAAGAAGCACAAAATTAATACAAGTAGACCAAGGAGAAACAATTACACTTGGTAAGTTTAAAGTAGAATTTATTAGAAGCTCACACAGCATACCAGATTCTGTAATGCTTGCAATCTACACACCAGTAGGAACAATTCTACATACAGGTGACTTTAAGGTAGATTATACACCAATAGATGGTAAATTAATGGATTTAGGAAGAATTGCAGAATTAGGAAATCAAGGAATTTTAGCTTTAATGTCTGATAGTACAAATGCAGAAAGAAAAGGATTTACAATGTCAGAAAGCACAGTTGGAAGTTTATTTGAAAAACTATTTCTACATTGTACAAAAAGAATAGTAGTAGCAACATTTGCATCAAATGTCCACAGAGTACAACAAATTGTGAATTCAGCAGTAGAAAATGACAGAAAAATTGCAGTTTGTGGTAGAAGTATGATAAATATGATAGAAACAGCAAGAGCATTAGGATATATTGATTGCCCAGAAAACTTATTTATTGATATAGATATGATAAATAAATATCCAGATGAAAAACTTGTTATAATTACAACAGGAAGTCAAGGAGAACCAATGTCAGCTTTAACAAGAATGGCAGCTGGAGATCACAGAAAAGTTAAAATAACACCAAATGATTTAATAATAATATCTGCAACACCAATACCAGGAAATGAAAAATTTATTTCTAAAGTAATTGATGACTTAATGCAAATAGGAGCAGAAGTTGTTTACAGTTCTCTTGCTGATGTACACGTATCAGGTCACGCTTGTCAAGAAGAACAAAAATTAATTTTAGCATTAGCAAGACCTAAATTCTTTATACCAGTTCATGGTGAATACAGGCAATTAAAGGCACACAGTGAAACTGCTCAAAGTATGGGAGTTAATAAAGATAATATAATAATGTTATCAAATGGTAGAGTATTAGAATTGACTCCAGAAGAAGCAAAAGTAAATGGAAGTGTACCTAGTGGACGAGTATTTGTAGATGGTCTTGGTGTAGGCGATGTTGGAAATATTGTATTAAGAGATAGACAACACTTATCACAAGATGGTTTAATTATAATAGTATTAACAATGGATTCAAGTTCTGGAGAAGTAATATCTGGACCAGATGTAATATCTCGTGGATTTGTTTATGTTAGAGAATCAGAGAACCTAATGGATGATGTAAAATCAGTTGTAAAACATGAAATAAGTAAAATGGAACAACAAGGAATTCGTGATTGGGGAACTATAAAAACAAATTTAAGAGAAAATTTAAGAGACTACATTATGATGAAAACCAAAAGAGATCCTATGATTATTCCAATTATTATGGAAGTATAAATTTTTTAAAAGAGTAATTTAATAATTATTTGAAATATAAAAAAAGGAGCAACAAATATGAAAAAGAAAATATTAATAACTGTTGTAATACTTGCAATAATTGCAATAACAGCAATCGCTATATTTTTTGCAATAAAAGGAATATCAAAAGGAAGTAGAAATTACGAAATTGAAAACGTATCTGAATACAATTATTTTGTTTTACAAGAAAATAACAAATATGGAGTAATTGATAAAAGTGCAAAAACAATAATACAACCTAACTTTAGCGAAGTAGTAATACCAAATCCACAAAAAGCAGTTTTCATTTGTACAAATGAGAATAAAGAAATAAAAGCTTTAAATGAAAAAAATGAACAAATATTAACAAATTTTGAAGAAGTAACAGGTATTAGATTAAAAAATATTGCAAGTAACTTAATGTACGAAAAAAGTGTATTAAAGTACAAAGAAAACGACAAATATGGTTTAATAGATTATTCAGGTAAAAAAATTACAGATGCAATATATAATCAGATACAAGCCTTAGAATATAAAGAAGGCGAATTATTAGTTGAGCAAAATGGAAACTATGGTGTTATTAATATAAAAGGAACAGAGCTAGTTCCAATAAAATACCTAAATATTCATGCTGATGGATATTATACAGAAAAAGATGGGTTTAAAAATTGTGGGTATATAGTAGCTGTAAAATCAGAAAAAGGATATAGATATGGATATATAGATAAAGATGGAAAAGAAACCTTAGAAACAAATTATAATGAATTATCAAGAATTACAGACATAAAAGATGATAATAACATATATTTCATAGCTTCAAAAAATGGACAATATGGTATATATAAAAATTCAGAGCAATTAATAAATAATGAGTACCAATCAATAAGCTATAATAAAAATAATAAACTATTTTTATTAGAAAAAAGTAAAAAATTTGGAATATGTGACATAGATGGAAAACAAATAATAGATGTAAAATATACTCAAATAGATGTAAATGGGAATACATTATATGCAAAGACAAAAGAAGGAACTGTAGATGTATATGATGCCAAAGGAAATAAATCAGATTTACCAAGTAATATATATAAATATGATGTTGCAGATGGTAAATACAATTTAATCATAACAAATAAGGATGGAAAATCTTTATATAGTGTACAAGATAAAGCTGGAAATGAAGTAATAAAGCCAGAGTACACATATTTAGAATATTTATATGATGACTTATTTATAGCATCAAATATGCAAAATCAACTAGGTATTCTTGATGTAAATGGTAATACAAAGTTAGACTTTAAATATAGTTCTATACAAAAAATAAAAGAATCAAGATTAATACAAGCATTAATAAAAGATGAAAACAAAGTAGATATATTCAATAGTCAAATAGAAAAACTATATGAAATAGAAAAACCAACATTTGTTGAAGAAAACGATTATATAAAAGTATATAATGAAACAGATACAATTTATTTAAGTAAAGAAGAAAAACTAGTAGAAAACACAGAGGTTTATAAACAGAATAAACTATTTGCAAAAAAACAAAATGACAAATGGAGCTTTGCAGATAAAAACGGAGCTATAAAAGTAAATGCAATATATGATAAGGTTACAGATTTCAATGAATTTGGATATGCAGGAATTAATCAAAATGGAAAATGGGGAGCAATAGATCAAAATGGAAATATTGTTGTAGAACCTACATATGAGTTAAAAAGTGAACCAGACTTTTTAGGAAAATATTATAAAGTAGTATTTGGATATGGAGAATGCTATTTTACAAATAAATAAAAATGTATAATAAAAGTTACAATAAAGAGAGAAATATATAATTTTTAAAATCCGCGTAAGCGACTAAAAAAGTATGAGTTCAATATATATTCTGGGAGAGGTCAAGTTGGGACCGTTCAAATTTTCTCGGAAGCTTTGCTTTCGTCAGAAAATTTAGAATGGGGAGACCCGGGAAGAATATATATTGAACTGTTTTTTTGTTTATTTTTGTAAAAAGTGTTCATACTTAAACAAGAGGTGAGCACATGAAACTAGGAATAGCATTATCTGGAGGTGGAATAAAAGGCATAGCACATGCAGGTGTATTGCAAGCACTTGAAGAAAACAATATAAAGGTAGATGTAATAGGAGGGACAAGTTCAGGAGGAATAATAGCATCATTATATGCAATGGGATATAATCCAAAACAAATACTTAAATTATATAAAACAAATGTAGATGGAGTAACAAGTTTTAAAACAAATCCACTAATATCAGGTTTGACCAATTTTTTAGGTAAGAAAAAAGGAAAGTTTATTGGATTTAAAACAGGGCAAAGTTTAGAACAATCATATACTGATTTGGCAAAAGAAAATAACATAGAAAAAATGTCAGATATTAAAATGCCCGTAGTAATTCCAGCAGTTGATATATCAGATTCAAAAGAATATATTTTTACAAATTATATACCAAAGCAAAAAAGTCAAAATGTTCAATATATTACAGATATACCAGTAGGAAAGGCGGTAAGAGCAAGTAGTAGTTTTCCAGCAATATTTTGCCCGTGTGATTTTGAAACACATAAATTTTTAGATGGAGGAGTTTTAAATAATATTCCAGTAGTAGAAGTAAAAAATCAAGGAGCTAATAAAGTAGTAGCAGTTCGATTTGAACCAGATGGAATAGATGAAACAAGTAATTTAATGGATATAGCAATGCATACAATAGATATAATGGGAAGTCAAATATCAAAAAACAATTTACAAGCAAGTGATTTAGTTTTAACTATAAAAACAGAAAAAATGGGATTTTTAGATACGTCAAAGATTGATGAATGCTTTAATTATGGATATGATACTGCATTAAAAAATATGAAAAAAATAGAATCACTATTAAAATAAATATATTAAAACTATAAAAATAATAGTAACTAGATTTAAAAAAATTAATATAATAATAATAAAAATCTGGAGAGTGATTTTTAATGAGTTCAAAATATTTTGATAATGCAGCAACCACAAAAGTAAAAGGAGAAGTGTTTAATAAAATGCTTCCTTTTTTTAGCAATCAATATGGAAATCCTTCATCAATGTATACTTTAGGAAGAAGTGCAAGACGTGCATTAGAGGAAGCAAGAAAAAAAGTAGCAGATTTAATAAATGCTAATCCAAGTGAAATAATACTTTTAGGTGGAGGATCAGAAGCGGACAATACAGCCTTAAAAGGAATTGCACATAAGTATAAAGAAAAAGGAAATCATATTATAACTACCAAAATAGAACATCCAGCAATATTAAATACTTGCAAATCACTAGAAAAAGAAGGCTTTGAGATAACATACTTAGATGTTGATAACCAAGGGTTTATCAATATAGAAGAATTAAAAAAAGCAATAAACAATCAAACAATTTTAATAAGTGTAATGTATGCAAATAACGAAATAGGTACAATAGAGCCAATTGAGGAAATATCAAAAATTGCAAAAGAAAGAAGTATTATATTTCATACAGATGCAGTTCAAGCATGTGGAAATATTCCAATAGATGTAAAAAAATTAAGTGTAGATTTGCTTTCATTATCAGGACATAAATTATATGGACCAAAAGGAACGGGTGCATTATATATAAAAGAAGGAATAGAGATAGAAAGTTTGATAAATGGGGGACATCAAGAAAAAGGAAAAAGAGCAGGAACAGAAAATGTTGCAGGATTTGTAGGATTAGGAGAAGCATGTAAATTAGCAAAAGAAAGCATAAATACACATTATAAATATTTAAAAAAATTAAGAGATTATTATATTTCACAAATAGAGCAAAATATAGAAAATACACAACTTAATGGTAGCAGAGAAGAAAGACTTCCAGGAAATGCAAATTTTTCTTTTAAAGGTGTAGATGGTGGAGCAATTCTTTTAAAATTAGATGAATTAGGTATTTCAGCTTCTAGCGGGTCTGCGTGCTCAACAGGAAATCCAAATCCATCACATGTATTAACAGCTATAGGCTTAAATGAGGAGTATGCTAAATCTGCTTTAAGAATAACTTTTGGAGAGGATAACGATATTTCAGATGTGGATTATTTAGTAAGATGTATTGGAAAAATTGTTTATGAATTAAGAAAAGATATAGATAAATAATATTATTTATCTATATCTTTTTCACTTAATACTTTACCACTATTCATATCATAATATTGCTTTTCATTTTTAATAAATTCTGGCTTAACACTTGGATTAGATAACCATTCTATATGATGAACCATCTTATAATTTTTTTCATCAGGTTGAATCTCTTCAGATTTTTCGTGTAATAGTTTTCTCTGGTCATTACTTAATTTATATAATACTTGAGTTGAATAATAAGTATTGTCTATCAAAAAGTCATCATTTCCTTTATATATAGG
>JAFRFO010000040.1 GCA_017434295.1 Clostridia bacterium | reverse complement strand
GAAATAGCATATAATTTAGTTAAATTCATGATAGAAAACTATAGAACCAATTTATGTGAAAAATATAAAATAGAAAATACATTTATAGAAGAAACATTAAGTAGAGATTTACCAGAAAATGAAAACATATATGAAATTATGCAAGAAATAGGCAAAAAACGTGGTTGCTTAGTAACTGGTGGAAAAGTAGATGACGAAAAAACTTCAAAAATAATACTTGACGAATTTAAAAATGGAAAATTAGGAAAAATTACAATAGAAAGGGCATAATATTGCCATTCGAACCCGGTACCGATGGCCCCGATGGCAATTTAAAAAAAAAGGAGAAAAATGTTGGATTGGATTAATATAAATAGAACAAAACAAGAAGTAGAATTAATGTCACCACTAACATGGGCTTATGTGGGAGACTGTGTTTATGAATTATACATAAGAACAAAACTAATAAACGAAACAAATTTAAAACCACATAAACTACATATAGAGGCAATCAAATATGTTAAGGCAAAAGCACAAGCTGAACTTTTAGAAAAAATGATGGATAAATTAACAGAAGAAGAACAAGATATAGTAAGACGTGCACGTAATACACAAAACCATCATTTACCTAAAAATTCAAATATAACAGAATATATGTATGCAACTGCATTTGAAGGGTTAATTGGTTATTTGTATTTAACAAAACAAAATAAAAGATTAGCAGAACTTCTTGACTAAACTGTAAAAAAATGTTATAACTATAAGGTAGATATGGCCCCTTGGTCAAGCGGTTAAGACGCCACCCTCTCAAGGTGGAATCATGGGTTCGATTCCCGTAGGGGTCACCAATATAAAAAAGGAGTTAACAAAAATATGATGCACGAATTTTGTAAATATTCAGATGGGACTTTGGCAGTGTTTTCAGATATTAGAAAAAAAGATAATGGTGATGAATATCTAATAGTTTCTTTTGAAAGACCTACTGAATATGGGTTTGATACTATTGTATTTGAACTTCCTACTTACAATATAATAAAAAAAGACGGTAATTATACAGAAAAAGAAATAGAAGTTTTTAAATCAGTTGTAGAACGAGGAGCACCTTTCTTTTATGAAACAGCTAGAGAAGGGGGAATTCAAATTGCCTAATTTATTTGATTATATGGGGTACAAAATTTTTTTCTGGTCAAATGAAAATTTTGAACCAATTCATGTTCATATTTCAAAAGGTACCCCAACAGCTAATTCTACAAAAATATGGTTAACCAAAAGTGGAGGTTGTATTGTTGCTAATAATTCAAGTAGAATACCAACACAAGAATTAAGAAAAATTTTGCAAGTAATAGAATCTAATTATTTTTATATTATATCTGAGTGGAAATTGTATTATGATATAGATGAAATTAAATTTTATTGTTAAAATAAATATAATAAAAGGGAGTAGCTTTATAATTTACTAATCAACAATCGCGATGCTAACGAAGCGTCTGGTTAGTAAAGCTATTAAATAGTTAAGCGAGACTTTTAAAAGAAATAAAGTTATTTTATTTCTTTTAGGAGTCTTTTTGTTAGACTCACATATAATAAAAGAGGAGGAAAACAATATGGAAAAAGGAAATTGGTTCAACAAAGAAATTAAGCAAGTTGAAAAAGACTTAAACACAAATATAGAGAAAGGTTTAAATAATAAAGAAATACAAACACGAAGAGAAAAATATGGTTTAAATCAATTGCAAACAGCTAAAAAGAAAACCTTAATTCAAAGGCTTTTTGATCAATTTAAAGACTTTTCAATAATAGTATTAATAATAGCTGCAATCGTATCTGGTGCAGTTGGAATAGCAAATGGAGAAGGAATAACAGATACTATAATAATTCTAATTGTAGTCTTAGTAAATGCAATTATTGGAGTATCTCAAGAAGCTAAAGCTGAAAAATCCTTAGAAGCCTTGCAAAAACTTACAGACCATGCTTCTAAAGTAATAAGAAATGGAGAAGTAACAGTAGTACCTGCAAAAGAACTTGTTCCAGGGGATATAGTTGTTTTAGACACAGGAGACTATGTTCCAGCAGATTTAAGAATTTTTGAAGCTGTAAACTTAAAAGCTCAAGAAGCATCATTAACAGGAGAATCAGTTCCAGTAGAAAAACAAACTGAAATACTAGAAGGAACAGAAATAAGCCTTGGAGATAGAATAAACATGCTATTTTCTTCAAGCTTAATTACTTATGGTAGAGGAAAAGGAATAGTTGTAGAAACAGGAATGACAACAGAAGTTGGGAAAATTGCAGGAATGATAAATTCAACAGAAAAGCAAGAAACACCACTTCAAACAAAACTAAATAAACTAGGCAAAACTTTAGGAATTGCAGCACTTGCGATTTGTGCATTTATATTTGTTGTTGGATTAATTCAAGGTAAAGAACCAATGAATATGTTCATGACAGCAGTAAGCTTAGCAGTTGCAGCAATACCAGAAGGTTTGGTTGCAGTATCAACAATAGTTTTAGCAATTGGAGTTCAAAAAATGGTAAAGAAAAATGCCATTGTAAAAAGACTTCCAGCTGTTGAAACACTTGGTAGCGCTACAGTTATATGCTCTGATAAAACAGGAACATTAACTCAAAACAAAATGACAGTAGAAAAAATCTTTTGGAACAACAATTTAATAGATTTAGTAAATATTAAAGAAAACGACATAGATGAACAACTTAACAAATTAGTTTATGCAAATATGCTATGTAATGATACAAAAGTTTCAAGTGATGGAACTCTAACAGGAGATCCTACAGAAACAGCATTAGTAGATATGGCATTTAAACTAGATTTTGACCCAACAATATATGATAGAACACCTAGATTAGAAGAAATTCCATTTGATTCAGATAGAAAACTAATGACAACTGTAAACGAAGTAAATGGAAAATATATAGTTTATACAAAAGGTGGAATTGATGAACTTTTAAATAGATGTAATTCTTATGAAATTAATGGTGAAATAAAGAAAGACATAAAAGAATATTCAAATAAAATAAAACAAGAAAATGAAGGCATGGCAAAAGATGCATTACGTGTTTTAGGATGTGCTTTTAAAGAAATAGACCATATTCCAAGTAAATCAGAAATAGAAAATTTAGAAAAAGACTTAACCTTTATAGGAATGGTTGGAATGATTGATCCACCTAGAGATGAAGCTAAAAAAGCTGTTGAAAAATGTAAAACAGCAGGAATAAAAACAGTAATGATTACTGGAGACCACAAAATTACAGCAACAGCAATAGCTAAAAAATTAGGCATATTAGAAAATGAAGAAGAAGCAATAACAGGACTAGACTTAGAAAACATGACAGATGAAGAACTAGAAAAAAATGTTAGAAAATACTCAGTTTATGCAAGAGTATCACCAGAACATAAAGTTAGAATAGTAAAAGCATGGCAAAAAAATGTTGAAATAGTTGCAATGACAGGTGATGGAGTAAACGATAGTCCAGCACTAAAAACATCAGATATAGGTTGCGCAATGGGAGTTGTAGGTACAGATGTTGCAAAAGAAGCAGCAGATGTAATATTAACAGATGATAACTTTGCTACAATTGTTTCTGCAGTTGAAGAAGGAAGAAGAATATATGATAACATATTAAAAGTAATTCAATTCTTACTATCAAGTAATGTTGGAGAAATAATAGTATTATTCTTAGCAACAATGTTAACACCATTATTTGCAAATTGGTTTGGAATAACAGATGTAAATGGATTAGAAATATTACTTCCAATTCATATTTTATGGATAAATTTAGTAACAGATTCACTTCCTGCCTTAGCATTAGCCTTTGACCCAGCAGACAAAGATATAATGAAAAGAAAACCAGCAAAACCAGGTAAAGGCGTATTTACAAAAGGAATGACATGGAGAGTAATATACCAAGGAATGATGATAGGTTTCCTTACACTTGCAGCATTTATAGTAGGTTTAGCTACAACAAATGAACCAATAAATGGATTAACACTAGAAGCATCTAAAATAGAAGTAGGTCAAACAATGGCATTCATTACACTTGCTTTATCAGAACTAGTACACGTATTTAATGTAAGAAATAATTATAAATCAATATTTAAAACAGGCATATTTAATAATGGAAAATTATTACTTGCAATATTAGCATCAGCAGCTTTAATGTTTTTAATACTTTTAGTAGAACCATTAAGAAACATATTCAGCATACCAGTATTACCAACACAAAACATTTTAGAGTTAGTAGCATTAATATTTGCTCCTATTGTAATTGTAGAAGTATTTAAGCTTCTAAAAATAAATGGAAAAGATTAAATTATAATTAAAAGTAATATATATTCTTTTTTTACAAAAACTCTTTAAAAATTACAAAATATAGTATATAATGCAAATGAAAAAGGTGAAGTAGTATGAAACGAAACAATAATTATTACAATTATGCGTATTTTAATGGATATAATCACAAAAGAAAAAAGAGAAAAAATAATAATATTGTAAATAAAAGAATCAATTTTGTAGTAGTTTTATTTATTGTGCTAATTGTTTTAATTTTGATAACTATAACAAAAAATCAATCTAGAACTCCTACCGCTGAAGAAGAAAGTCAAAAAGCTCTTCAAGAAAATCTTATGGAGCAAGAATTAGCCAAAGCAGAAAAGCAAAGAAAGGAAGATGAAAGGCAAGCAAAACTTCCTAAGCTTACAGATGTGGGCAGAGAAAACATGAAGAATATTTATCATTCTGAAACAAAAAGAGCATTTTTAACCTTTGATGATGGACCATCAAATGTAACCCATCAAATATTAGATACATTAAAACAAGAAAATGTAAAAGCTACATTTTTTGTGTTGGGCAGAAATGTTGAAATGTTTCCAGAAACAACAAATAGAATATATAACGAAGGACATTATATAGCAAACCATGGTTATTCACATGTATATTCACAAATTTATACATCTCCAGAAGAAGTATTAAACGAATTCAATATGTGTAATGAAGCAGTACAAAAACAATTAAATGAAACAGAATATAATTCACACTTATTTAGATTTCCTGGTGGCTTAAATGGCGGAAAATATAATGACATAAAACATCAAGCAAAAGAATTATTAGAACAAAATGGAATAATGAGTGTAGATTGGAATGCTTTAACTGGCGATGCAGAAAAAGTACATATAGTTGCGGAAGAATTAATGGACAAGCTTGCATCAACAACAGAAGGAAAAAACAGTGTAGTAATACTTATGCATGATGCAGAAGCAAAAAAATTAACAGCAGAAATACTACCTCAAATAATAGCCTATTTAAGAGAACAAGGATATGAATTCAAAACCTTTTACGATATCATTAAATAAAAATGCGGTCAATTCAAACCCGGAACCAATTGAACGCAAACGGTCAAAATAAACCCGGAATCAATTGACCGTTTTAATAAAAAAGGAGAATCTATATGCGAAAAAAAGATGAAATAATTGAAAAGCTTGAGTATTTAGGTTTGGATTTAGCCAAAATACCTAGAAACCTTAAAGTAAACGAAGACTTAGAATATAGAGTTCCTAAGTTTTATGAAGAAAACCAATATAAACAATACAAATATATAAGTGTTAAAGATATACAAATACTATTAACACCATCAAATAGATTAGATGATCTAGAAGAAAAATATAAAAAATCAGCACCATTATCTGATTTTTTGGATAGTAAACATGAAGAAAATTTTATAAAACATACTACATTTTTAAATATGTTAAAAAATGTTAATATTGAAAAAATAGAAGAAATAGAAAAAGAACAAGAAAAGCTAAGTAAAAATATACCATTTAAGGTAAAATTTAAATCAAATTATTTATGGCAAATTTATTATTCAAAAAATACAGACAAGTATTTTATGTTGGTTCCAACAGAAGATGCAGAATATGAAGCTTTTTTCTATTTATTAAAAAAGAAAATAGAAAACAAGAAAAATGCAAAAATATTTGTTCCAATAAGTGGAGTAGATTATTCAAATGAATATCTAAAAAAGGCTGAATATCAAGATATACAAAACTATATGTGGTTATTCACAAAAGAATGGCCATTAGTTTATGAGGTATTTGATAAAGATGACAATATAAGTATTGATATTGTTGGAGAAACATATGTATATGGAAAAATAAAAAGTTTTTATAAAATAAAATTGGAAAATAAAGAACAAGCAACAAGCTTTTACAAGCTAATAAAAGCAATGTTTATTTTGCAAACAGAGCTTCCAAATTATTTTGAATTCACAACAAATATTAATAGTGAAGGTGGAATAGATTTTTATCAAGAAAAAAATAAAATGGAATACAAAGATGTTCCTGAGTGGCTTAAAAATGAATATATTTTAGCAAATTCAAAAATAAGTGACACAATAGAATTAATAAATACTAATACAGAAAAGCTTAATAATTTAAAATCAGAATCTGTTGTACTAGACATGGAATATATTGAAAAAGAAAAGCAAATTTCAACATTTTTAGAATGTAAAAAAAGCTTTTTTGGAAAATTTAAATATTATTTTAAATATAGCAAAACCAAGAAAAAGAAGATAAAAGATGTAAAGAAAAAAGAAACTGATAAAGAAGAAAATATAGAAGCTACAAAAGCTGAAACAGAAGAAAGCTTTATTCCAGAAGTAAAAGAAAATTATACAATTGAAGAATTAATAGAAAACTATAAAAGGCTTGAACAAAAAGAAAATGACTTAAAAAATACACTAATGGATATAAATGCAATAAAGCTAAAAAATAAAAATTTAAGCAAAAAAATTGAAAATGCAAGTATATTTATAAAAGAAATTGACAGTCATAAAAAAAGCATATTTGAGTTCTGGAAATATAGTAATAAAGACGAAATGGCTGCTCTTCCTGAAGGCGAAGAGGAAGAAATTAATGTTGTAAAGAAAATAACAAAAACCTTTGATTACGAAGACGACTTAGAAGAGTTAGGCATCAAATATGATAAAATTTTAAGAAAAACTTTATCACAAGAAGAAACAGATGCAGTATATATAACAACTACAAATGTTTTAGATATTTTAAACAAAATAAAGACAAATGATTTGCTACCAAAAGATATAGACAATAGCCTAAAACAAATTAAGAAAGAAGCAATAGAAGAAAAGACATTAATAGAAGATGAAGAATTTGATATATTTGGTGGAACAGCAGATTCTACAAAGGTTAGCAAAATCAAAAACAATAAACATAGAGAATTAGCAAAGGATAAATTTAAAATATTAGAAATTAGCAAAAATACAAAACAAATTGGATACAAACTAACTTTAGAACAAGTATTAAATAATATGAAGTCAGCAATAGAAAAAGTACAATTTGACGAAGAATTACCAATATATAAGTTGATAAATGAAAAAGATATTAATAAAGCAAGTATTAATTTGTTTAATATAAATCCAGTAGATGAAATTCAAAGAGCAAACCAAGATAACAAATCAAGTAGTGTGGAAATCAACAAAAATAAAGCATATTTATACAAAATAAACTTAAAAGATAAAATAAATGCAGTGCCACTTACAAATATAATTTTCTATGATAATCAAAACAAAACACTTCCAGTAGGAATGGATTTATCAACACAAATATTAGTTGATATAAATAAAATAGAACTTTCTCAAAAAGAAAACTTTGATTTTAATTACATCACATTTGAAAATGAAAGTGATGAATTTTCAAACATAATAATAAACAAAGTAAATGTTTTAGAATTTGATGTATCGTAAAAATTGCCAAAGTGGCCGGGGTCAAGTGGCAATTTTAAAAAAAATAGTTTACTTTTTAAAAGAAGTATGTTAATATAGATACATACTTCTTATATATGCCGATGTGGCGGAATTGGTAGACGCACCAGACTCAAAATCTGGCGAGAAATCATGCGGGTTCGAGTCCCGCCATCGGTACCAATGACGTATCTGTTCGAACTAACAGATGATATGAAATCAATCAGAAATGGTTGATTTTTTTATTATACATTGGTTAAGTAACAAAGATACAGCTTTCTATGTTGGATTATGGGAAGAACTAAACAACGATAATTTGAATTTGCAAGTTGGTTAAACGTAGAATTCAAATTATATTTAATTAAAGAATTTGAAAGATTAAAACAAAATGAAAGCTATCAAAATAAAATAGAATGGTCTGTAAGAAGAGAACTTGCTAAAACAAATTATAAAATACATACTGATAGTATAAAAGAGAATATTATTACTACATTAACAGATAAGCAAAAACAATTTGTATATGCCAATGAAGCAGATATTTTAAATGTTGCTTTATTTGGAATGACAGCAAACAAGCGAAGATTCCAAAGAATCTCCGCTTGCTTTTACTTTTTTGGGTTTCTTCTTTTACTTTGTGTAAATTGATGAACCAATCTCTACTCTGTTAATGCCGTCTGACGAAGCTTCAGTATGACCAGTTACATAAGCACGAATGCCATACTTATTAGCATACTGAATAACTTTGTCAGCATCGTTTGAACTTTTGACGATAACTTCCATTCCTATGCCCATATTGAAAGTCTGGTACATATGGTAGTCATCAATACCGCGTATTTCCTGGATAGCTCTAAAAATAGGTGGAACTGCCAGACTGCATACGCCGTCCTTCACATAAGTTATGCCTTCGCCAAAGTTAATGGATTTTGTTAAGCCTCCTCCAGAGCAGTGAATAATACCGCTTACCTGAATTTCATCCTGCAAAATATCTCTTATCACAGGAAGATATGTCCTTGTAGGAGACAAAATAGCCTCTGCAATCGTAAGAGATGTACCTTCCAGTTTGTCATCCAAACGATATTTGCCACAAAACAGTTTCTCTTTGTCTATGGTACCATCCATAGTTTCCTCATATTTGCGGTAATAAGGACATAAAAGAGTGTTAATGGCAAGTGTTAATCCGTTGCTTCTAATACCTGAATTTTCCTTGTCCTCATAACTACTCTTTCCGTCAGAAGCAAGTCCAACGATGAACTCATCAGGACCGATATTGCTACAATCGATTATTCTATCTTTGGAAATAACCGCACTTGCAGTAACATCTATTCCCATAGTTGTTGTATAACTTCCGACATCAGCTGTTTCTCCACCAGCATTATACAGGTTTATGCCTAATTCCTGCATTTTCCCAAAGAAGTTTGAATACCCCTGAATAACCTTTGCAAGAGCTTCGTCGTTTACTCTATTAGAGTTGCGGGCAATATGGTTTGAAATATAGATATCATCTGTAATACCTACGCAAGCCATATCATCAGTATTCATGACGATAGCATCTTGTGCAAGATTGTACAAGAAGTCTTCACTAACTCCTTCTTTCATAGCCAAATAGGCTACATTAGATTTTGTGCCTACACCATCTGAATGAATCACCTGAGCATAGTTACTTAAAACGCTATCAGGCAAATTCCGCGACATAGGAACTATCTGGCAAAAAGCCCCAGGATATAATCCTTTTGATAAATTCTTAGTCGCCTTGTGTACACCTGTCTTCTTCGAAGACACCCCAAGTTCTGTGTAGGGATCGTTAGTTAACTGCTTTCCCATGTTAAAACCTCCTTAAATTATTGTTAGGGTTTATTGACTGTTCATATTTGGAGTATACCAAATACTGCTTGATTATATCATGGTTACATAATTTTGTCAACGACAAAACGCTGATATAAAGGCAGTTTCCCTGAGTTATGAGAAAATTTAAAAAAATATTGCATTTTTATTAAAATATGCTATAATTTTATTAACTTGATTGATTTTATATCAATCGTCAAGAGAGCCGATGGCGAGTTGTAAATGCCTACGCCATCGGTACCAATTAAACAAAAAAATAAAAGTCAAATGGAGCAAAATCCAATTGACTTTTTTTATTATAAATCTATTGCAAAAACATAAAATGAAAGATATAATTACAATATAAAAAGAAAGGTTTATAGGTATCCAAATAAAAACCTAAATATATATATAAGGAGAGTATAATTAGGATTATTCAAAAATCCAAATTATACCAATAGTTATGGAAGAGAACATATTAAGTCCAAATTTAGAAAATTCAGCAGAAGAAACCCTAGAAAACTCATTAAGACCAAAAACTCTAGAAGAATATATAGGACAAACAAAAGTAAAAGAAAATATGAAAATATATATAGAAGCGGCAAAAAAAAGAGGAGAAGCCTTAGACCATGTTTTATTATATGGCCCTCCAGGCCTTGGTAAAACTACATTATCTAATATTATTGCAAATGAGATGCATTCAAATATAAAAATAACATCAGGACCTGCAATTGAAAAGCCAGGCGATTTAGCTTCAGTTCTTACAAATTTATCTCAAAATGATATTTTATTTATCGATGAAATACATAGACTTAATAAAAATGTAGAAGAAATATTATATCCTGCAATGGAAGACTATACCTTAGATATAATGATTGGAAAAGGTCCAAGTGCTAGGTCAATTAGACTAGATTTACCAAAGTTTACTTTGATTGGAGCAACTACCAAAGCAGGTTCTTTAACCACGCCACTACGTGATAGATTTGGAATTGTACATAGATTAGAGTTGTACGAAATTGAAGATTTAATAACAATTGTAAAACGTACAAGTAGAATTTTAGAAATAGAAATCGAAGAAGAAGCGGCAGTTGAAATAGCAAGAAGATCAAGAGGAACGCCAAGAATTGCAAATAGATTACTAAAAAGAGTAAGAGATTATGCAATGGTTTTGGGAGATGGAAAAATCACTTTAAAAATTGCTAAAATTGCATTAAATAAACTAGAAATAGATGAGTTGGGCTTAGATGAAATAGATAGAAAAATATTAGATACAATGATTGTACAATATTCAGGACGTCCTGTAGGTATTGAGGCCTTGGCGGTAACTATTGGAGAAGAAATTGATACAATAGAAGATGTGTATGAGCCATATTTAATTCGTTTAGGATTTATCGCAAGAACTATACGAGGAAGACAGGTTTTGCCACCAGCATATCAACATATGGGATATGAATTTAAAGAGTAGGTATTAAATAAAAAGTAAATATATATTAAAGTTGTTCGTCCTTGTTGTCGCGTTCCTCCGCTTTTAATAATAAAAAGAACGTTGGAACGCTCCGCTACTTCGCTTCGCTCCGCCGTACGCGGACTCACTTTTAATATATATTTACTTTTAATAATAATTCATTAATAGGAGTGATACAAAAATGAATAAAACTGAATGGAATTTAACAGATATATACAAAACAGAAGCGGATTTTCGCGAAGATATAAAAGCTTTTTACAGTAAAATGGAAGAAATCAAAGCATTTAAAGGAACATTATCACAAGGAGAAGATGAAATTTATAATTGCTATAAAACATATGAAGAAGCAATTAGGCTAGAAGAAAAACTATATTCTTATGCAATGCTTAATTATCATAAAGATATGAGCAATGTAGAAGCAATAAAACTTTATAAAGAAATAGAAAAAATTGTAACAGATTTTGCAGAAGTTGTAAGTTTTATAGAGCCAGAGATTTCAAAAATTTCAGAAGAAAAGCTAGAAGAATATATAAAAAGTCCAAAGCTTAATGAATTTAAAAAGACCTTGCAAGATATATTAAAAGGTAAAAAACATATATTAAGCGAAGAAGTTGAAAGAGTAATATCAAAATATTCTGAAGTATTTGGCGTTTCAGAAAGTGTATATGACACATTTACAACAACAGAATTTGAATTTAAAGATATTCAAGATAAAGATGGAAATAGTTTAAAAATGACACATGGTTTATATTCCAAATATCTTAGAAATGCAGATGAAAGCATTAGAAAACAAGCATTTGAATCAATGTATGATTTATATAAAAAACATATAAATTCAATAACAGACTTGTATCTTTCAAGAGTAAAAAAGACAACAATATCTGCAAATTTAAGAAATTACAAATCATCCATGGAAATGGCAACTGATAGCGATGATTCAAGCGTAGAAGTATATAATACTTTAATAAAAGAAGTAAACAAAAACTTAGATTTAAACCATAAATATATAGAGTTAAAGCGTCAACTATTAGGTGTAGAAAAACTACACATGTATGATGTTTATTTAAATACCTTTGATTTAGCAGAAGAAAAGGTAGAATATGAAGAAGCAAAACAAACAGTTTTAGATGCATTATCAATTTTGGGAGAAGAATATACAAATAAGTTGAAAGAAGCTTTTGATAATAACTGGCTCGATGTATACGAAACTCCAAATAAAATGACAGGTGCATATAGTATGGGAGTTTATGGAGTTCATCCATTTGTATTGTTAAATTATATTAATTCATCAAGAGATGTGTCAACAATAGCACATGAATTAGGTCATTCTATGCATAGTTATTATGCAAATAGCAGTCAAAATGCAATAAATGCAAATTATACAATAATGGTTGCAGAAGTAGCATCAACTGTAAACGAAATATTGTTAGCAAGTTATTTAATTGACAAAGAGCAAGACAAAAACAAAAAAGCAGCTTTGATAAACGAGCAATTAGATATGATTAGAGCAACACTATATCGTCAAGCAATGTTTGCAGAATTTGAAAAAGAAGTACATGGAAAAATAGAAGCGGGAGAAAGCTTAACATCAGAGAATTTAAACAATATATATTATGAATTAGTAAAAAAATATTTTGGATCAGCTTGTGTAATAGATGACTTAATAAAATACGAATGGGCCAGAATACCACATTTTTATAGTTGTTTCTATGTTTATAAATATGCTACAGGAATAACATCAGCAATAGTAATTGCAAGCAAAATTCTATCAGGTGAAAAAGGATATGTTGAAAAATATATAAACATGCTTAGAAAAGGTGGCTCTAAAGGCTCACTAGAACTATTGCGTTCAGTAGATGTTGACTTAGAAAAAGAAGAAACTTACGAAATAGCTTTTGACTATTTTAGAAAAAGAATCGGTCAGTTGGTTCCAGGTTTAAATTGACCGCAATTTCGGTCAATCGGGGCCGGGTTCATTTGGCAATTTTTCAAAAAAACACTTGAAATTTAAAACCACTTGTGATACAATTCATAAGTGGTTTTAAAAATACCAAATATAATTAAGGCAAAGTGTTTGAAAAAGAAAGAAAAAATCAAACCATATAAAGCCAAGGAAGGAAGTAATAAAATTATGAAAGAGTATTTAGAAATCGATGATGTAAAAGCTTTAGAAGTATTAGATTCTAGAGGAAATCCTACAGTACAAGTAGAAGTAATTGCAGGTGGATTTAGTGGAGTAGCTATGGTTCCATCAGGAGCATCAACAGGAAGCTTTGAAGCTGTTGAATTAAGAGATGGAGATAAAGATAGATACTTAGGTAAAGGTGTTTTAAAAGCTGTAAATAATGTAAACACAACAATTAGAGAAAAAATAATAGGAATGAATGTGTTCGATCAAGTAAAATTAGACAAAACATTAATTGAAATTGATGGAACAGAAAATAAAGGAAATTTAGGAGCAAATGCAACATTAGGAGTTTCACTTGCAGTTGCAAAAGCAGCAGCAGCTAGCTTAGGAATGGAATTATACCAATACTTAGGAGGAACAAATGCAAAAGTATTACCAACTCCTATGATGAATATTATGAATGGTGGTAAACATGCTGACAGTACATTAAGCGTACAAGAATTCATGATTATGCCAGTTGGAGCAAAAACATTCTCACAATGTATGCAAATGAGCTGTGAAATATATCACAACTTAAAGAAAGTATTAAACAGCAAAGGCTTAGCAACAGGTGTTGGAGATGAAGGTGGATTTGCACCAAACGTTAAAGATGAAGACGAAGCTTTAGCTTTAATAGTAGAAGCAATTGAAAAAGCTGGATATAAACCAGGAGAAGAAGTTTGCTTAGCATTAGACGTTGCTGCAACAGAAATGTATGATGAAGCTAAAAAAATCGGAAAAGAAGGATTATATCACTTCTGGAAAATCGGTGTTACAAAGAACACTGAAGAAATGATAGCTTTCTATGAAGATTTAGTAAATAGATATCCAATTATCTCAATCGAAGACGGATTAGCAGAAGAAGACTGGGATGGATGGAAATTATTAACTGAAAAGTTAGGAAACAAAATCCAATTAGTTGGAGATGACCTATTTGTAACAAACATTAAAAGATTACAAAAAGGAATTGACTTAGGAGTTTCTAACAGTATATTAATCAAATTAAACCAAATTGGTACATTAACAGAAACATTAGATGCAATTGAATTAGCTAAGAAAAACGGAATGACAGCTGTTGTATCACACAGAAGTGGTGAAACAGAAGACACAACACTTGCTGATGTTGCAGTTGCTACAAACGCTGGTCAAATTAAGACTGGTGCACCTTGCAGAACAGATAGAGTTGCAAAATATAATAGATTATTAAATATTGAAAATCAATTAGATGATGTTGCAATTTATGCAGGAAGAAAAGGTTTAAATAGATAAAAAAAGAATATAATATAATAGATTTATATTATAAAACACTTGACAAATTATGTAAATACAATATATAATATAAATAGAAAATGAGTGAGTTCCTACTTTAGTGGAAGATTAAAAATAAGGGGCATTATTTTATTAATAATGTTCTTTTTTATTTTAAAACTATTTTTAAACTCATTTTAATTATTAGTAATTATTTATTCTTATTCTTAAGCAAATCGCTTAATTATTCCAATTATTTTTTAAAAAGGAGGTTGATATATTGCCTACAATTAGTATGTTTTATGGAGTATTAATTAGAATGTATTATGATGACCATAATCCACCACATTTTCATGCTTATTATAATAATAAAGAAGCAGTATTTACTTTAGATGGAAAATTAATAAAAGGAGAATTTCCAAAAAAACAATTGAAATTAGTTGAAGCTTGGAGTATAATACATAAAAAAGAATTAGAAGCTGATTGGTTATTATGTAAAAATAATGAAGAATTGTTTACTATCCAACCATTAGTTTAATAGGAGTTTTTTATGAATAGAATTATTGATGTAAAAGCATTAGAGAATTATAGAATTTTAGTTATTTATCAAAATGGAGAAAAAAGGATAAAAGATATGAAACCATATCTAGAAAAAGGTGTTTTTAAGAAATTAAAAGATGTAGATTTTTTTAATTCTGTTAAAGTAGCTTTTGGTACTGTAACATGGGGAGAAGAAATTGATCTTTGTGCAGATAGTATTTATCAAACAAGTGAAGTTTTTAATGAAGAATAAATAATTATTAATTAAGATTTTTGGATAATAAATAAGTCCAAAAAATTCAAAAAGAATACTTGAAAAGTATTCTTTTTTGTTATAGAATTACATCATAAGGAAAAAATAAAAAAGGTGGTCAATAAAAATAGGAAACAATTGATCTGAAAAAAACGGTCAATTTAAACCCGGAACCAATTGACCGGAAAAATAGGAGGAAATAAAAATGAAAAAAACAGTAAAAGACATTGATTTAAAAGGAAAGAAAGTATTGGTAAGATGCGATTTTAACGTACCAATGGATGAGGAGAAAAATATAACAGATGCAACAAGAATAATTGCAGCAATACCAACAATAAAATACTTATTAGAAAATGGATGTGCCATAATTTTATGCTCACATTTAGGAAGACCAAAAGGAGAATTCAAAGAAGAATTTTCTCTAAAACCTGTAGCAAAAGAATTAGCTAAAATACTAGGAAAAGAAGTAATAATGGCAAATGACGTAATAGGAGAAGACGCTAAAACAAAAGCTGCTAATTTAAAATCTGGTGAAGTTATGCTATTAGAAAATGTTAGATTTCATAGAGAAGAAACAGACAATGACGAAGCATTTGCAAAAGAATTAGCAAGTATGGCAGAAGTATATGTAAATGATGCTTTTGGTGCTGCTCATAGAGCTCATGCTTCAACAGCAGGAGTTGCAAAATTCTTACCAGCTGTTTCAGGATTTTTAATTGAAAAAGAATTAGAATGCCTAGGAGATGCAATAAATAACCCAGAAAGACCATTTGTTGCTATTTTAGGTGGTGCAAAAGTATCTGATAAAATTGGTGTAATTGACAGCTTATTAGAAAAAGTTGATACATTACTAATTGGTGGAGGAATGGCATACACATTCTTTAAAGCACAAGGATATGGAGTAGGAAATTCACTTTGCGAATTAGATAAATTAGATTTAGCAAAAGAAT
>JAFRFO010000039.1 GCA_017434295.1 Clostridia bacterium | reverse complement strand
CCAATATATGGCTCTTTTAATCCCATATCTCTAATAACATATAAGAAGCCTTCTTTTCCAACTGCCATACCAACATCAAGCTTTCCATTTTGTTTTAATGGTAAATCTAGAGTAGGATTTCCAACATATCCTTTTAAGTTTTGCTCACCATCAAATACACAAGTTACATTTCCAATAGGTCCATTTCCTTTAATTTGAATAGTTACACTATCTTCTCCTTTTATTCTAGTACTCATTATCGCCCCCATTGTTAACACTCTTCCTAAAGTAGCAGTTGCAACTGGGCTTAAATCATGTATTTTTCTTGCTTCTTCAACTAAATCAGTTGTTTCCGCACAAATAATATTTACTCTTCCATCAAATGCTAAATATTTTTTTATTTCACTCATATTTTTATTTCCTTCTATTTTTACTCTTTTTAATCTATCGATTTTTTAAAGTAACTCATACTATTTCCATCTGATACTCTTACTCTTGGTAATTTAAACTTATCGGCATTTTTGTTAACTCTACCACCTTCGACTGTAAAAGCCAAAATATAATTTGAATCTTCTAATGCTTTAATTGCATTATTATTATAATGCCCAAAAGGATAACAAAATACATTTGCTCCCCCTAGTGTTTCAGATGATGTTTTTAAATCTTTTACAATTTGATCATATGTCCAATTAACCATTCTTCCTTTTCCATTAGCACCTGATTCATGCATATCATGAGAATGTGATTCCCATACAACATATTCTAATTCTGGATTATATCTCCACCCATACCAAGATGTAATTACAAAAGATGTAGCAGGTACTTTATATTTTTGCATTACAGGAACTGCCAAATCAAAAAATGAAGCATCTCCATCATCTACTGTAAGAACTACACTTTTTGATGGTAGCTTGATTTTTCCATCTATATAATCACTTACTTCATCCCATGTTGGAAAATAGAAATTATTTTCAGTCATATATTTTAATTGTTCATCAAAATCATTGATATCAAGCCAGTTATTATCTTCCTTAAAATACTTACTATTATCATAGAAAAAATGATACATAAGAACTGGCAAACCATTATCTAGTTGTTCTCTTACTATTACTTTTTGAGTTTTTTCTGTTTTGTTTCCAGCTTTATCTTCTACTGAAATTACTACATCAAATTCTCCTTCTTTTGAAGTATCTAATGTTGAAACTTTTATTTTATCTGTAATATCTCCATCAATATCATCTTTTGCTGTAGCTTTAGCTTTGTAGTCCTCTCCAATTGCGACAATTGCTTTTTCTTCTTTTAATACTAATTCTGGTGCAGTTTTGTCTGAGATTTCTTCGACTTTATTTTCTTCGTCTTCACCTTTATTCTTATTGTTATTAATTAATACAATTACTAAAACAATTACTAATATTGCTAATAAAAATAATAATACTCGACTATTCCTTGTTCTTACTCTTTTTCTTCTACTACTTCCGCTCATTTAATTGACCAGTCCTTTCTTTCAAAATAAAAAATTTTGCATGAAATCATTTACTTTTTTATAATTATTATTATAAATATTTATTCTATATTTTTTTAGACATTATAATTTTACTTATTTTATTGATGATTGTCAAGTGTTGTAGATAGGCTTTTACATAGATATTTATGATTTTTTTCTTTTACCACTTGACAACTCAGTCTTTTTTGTGCTATTATAATTATTGTCAATAGACATGCGGATGTGGCGGAATTGGTAGACGCGCTGGTCTTAGGAACCAGTGCCAAAAGCGTGGGGGTTCGAGTCCCTTCATCCGCACCAATTAGAGTTCATTTCGAACTCTTTTTTTATATTTATTTCAAGTTGTCTTGATAGATGAAAAATTTAAGATTAGCAATATTTATTAGTCAAAGTAAATGGTCAGGTCTTATATATGATACTAAAGAAAATTATGATAAATTTGATAATATGATAAAAGACATAGATGAAGAATATAGAACTACACTTATTAATTTTAGTAAATATAAACTTGTAATGTTTGCAATAGCTAAACTTATGGAAATGGAAACAACAGAACAAAATAAAGTTGCTTTATATTTATTTAACAATATAAAAATCAATAAAATCCAGAAAAACAATTGACTTTTACAAACAATTGTTTTATAATAATACCTGAAAAATAAAAATATTAAGAAATGGAGATGATATTATTGAAAGAGATAGATAAGAATAGTAAATCATTTGAAGATATTAAACATGTTGATGAAAATGGTGTTGAATTTTGGTATGCTAGAGAACTTATGAAAATTTTAGAATACAATAAATGGGAAAATTTTGAAAAAGTAATCAATAAAGCTAGAGATGCTTGCAAAAATAGTGGTATTAGTGTGTTTGAACATTTTCCTGACGTCAGGAAGTTGTCAAAACGAGCTAATAATGCTGAAATTGAAATTAAAGACTATAAATTAACTCGTTATGCTTGTTATTTAATAGCACAAAATGGAGATAGTAGAAAAAAAGTAATAGCACTTGCTCAAACCTATTTTGCAGTACAAACAAGAAAATAGGAGATTACTGAAAAAGAATATAGTATGCTTACAGAAGATGAAAAGAGATTTTATCAAAGAAATTTAACAAAAAAAGGCAATTATTCTCTCAATCAAACTGCAAAAAAAGCAGGAGTTAAAAATTTTGATAAATTCCACAATGCAGGATATAAAGGTTTATATAATGGAGAAACAGCTGATGACATTGCAAAAAGAAAAGGTCTAAGATATAGAGAAGACATTTTAGATAACATGGGAAGTGACGAACTTATTGCTAATTTATTTAGAATTTCTCAAACAGAGCAAAGATTAAAAAGAGATAATGTTGATACTGAAAAGAAAGCTTGTGATACACATAATAAAATTGGAAAAATAGTTAGAAAAGCAATTAAAGAGGCTGGACGGAACTATGCCAGAAGATTTGCCTACACCTCAAAAGAGTTTAAAGCAATTGGAAAAAGAAAAAAATAAAAGTTTAAAAAAGTCAGATAAATGAGATAAATATTGATTTTATAAATTTCTTACTGATTAAAACTAGGTTCTCATTTTGAAATGGTGTTTTTTGATTATATGAATTTATGTCAATTGTCAAGAGAGCCAAAGCGAGTTGTAAATGTCTACGTCGTTGGCACCAAAAAAGACTTTGTAAAAAGTCTTTTTTATATTGTTACAATTGACTATTTTTATATTTTATGTTAATATATTTATATGTCTACATAGACTTGTTGCAAACGACAAAATTTTAAGGAGGAAAAAGTTATGACAACAATCGTATTTGCAAGCATGAATCCTAAAAAAGTTGAAGAAATTCAGCGTATGGCACCTAAGTATATTAAAGTACTATGTTTGAAGGATATTCCTGAAGCTCAGGGTATTCCTCAGGCAGAAGAAATCGGTAAAACTTTTATTGAAAATGCCACAATCAAGGCAAAATATTGGGCAAAAAAACTTAATATGCCTGTATTAGCAGAGGATTCTGGCATAGAAATTCTTGCCTTAGATGGTTATCCTGGAGTTTACACAAAGCGCTGCATTGACCAGCTTCGTCCTGGTGCAAACATTAACGAAGACAACCCTGATGAACTTTATCCGCTTCTTTTAGAGCTTATAGATGAAAGTGGAAAAAACACAACTGAAGCTAAATGGGTATCTTCTATGGCTTACATTGATGGTACAAAGGAATTATATACTTATGAAGCAATTCATGGTAATATGTGTCCTTGTGCAGGAACTAGAGTATTTGGGTTTGACCAATATTTTAAGCCTAAAGGCTCAACAAAAACCTTATCCCAAATGTCACCTGAAGAAAAAGATGAAATTGGTCCTAGACTTAAGGCCTTGAAAAATATCTTTAATAATATTTAGAAAAAGTTATTTGATAAATTTTTATTGAAGACAACTTTTAAGCCAACAAACAGACTTTATGGCATAATTGCCGTAAAGTCTGTTTGACGTTTGTAAAGTCTTTTAAAAACTAATCTATAATTTTTTCCCAAGACAAGTCTTCTTTACCAAAATGGCCGTAATTCGTTGTTTTTCTATAAATTGGTTTTTGTAAGTCTAAATAATTTATAATTCCCCTTGGAGTTAAATCAAATTTTTCTACTATCCATTTTGATATTTCCTCTTCTGGAATTGTGTTTGTTCCAAATGTATCAACATATACTCCTACAGGTTTTGCAACACCAATGCTATATGCCAACTGTATTTCACATTTTTTTGCAAATTTTTGTGCAACAACATTTTTAGCAATATGTCTTGCCATATATGCTGCTGACCTATCTACTTTTGTTGGATCTTTTCCAGAAAAAGCTCCTCCACCATGTCTGCTATATCCACCATAAGTATCTACAATTATTTTTCTTCCTGTTAAACCACTATCTCCATAAGGTCCTCCAATTACAAATCTGCCAGTTGGATTTATAAAGTATTTTGTATTTGCATCTAACAAATTACTTGGTACAACTTGATTTATTACTTTATCTTTTATATCTTTCTTTAATGTATCTAAATCAATTTCCGGTTTGTGTTGTGTTGATAATACAATTGTATCAACTCTTACTGGCTTATTATCATCATATTCAACTGTTACTTGGACTTTTCCATCTGGTCCTAAATAATCTACTTCTTTGTTTTTTCTTATATCTGTTAGCCTTTTGGCTAATCTATGTGCTAAAGAAATTGGTAGAGGCATTAATTCTTCTGTTTCATCTGTTGCATAACCAAACATAATACCTTGGTCTCCTGCACCTTCTGAGCCAACTTTTTCTCCTTCCTTATCTTCTAAAGACTTGTCCACACCTTGTGCTATATCTGGAGATTGTTTAGACATATTTACTATAACTTTACAAGTTTTATAGTCAATGTCTATTCCTTCTCCAAAATATCCAATTTCTTTAATTGCATTTCGTGCAACTTGTTCAATATCAACATTTTCATTTGAAGATATTTCTCCTGTAATAAATATTGTATCTTTTCCAGCAACTGTTTCACAAGCTACTCTTGAATTTGGGTCTTTTTCCAAATAACTATCTAACACACTATCTGATATGTAATCACATAGTTTATCTGGATGCCCTTCTGTTACGCTCTCTGACGTAAATAATTTTTTCATAAAAATCCTTCCTTCCTTTAAATCGGTCAATTGGTTCCGGGTTTCATTTGACCGACTTTTGTTTTATATATGTTTCAAGGATTTAAAAAAGCAAAAACCTTTGCACAATAAGTACAAAGGTTAATAATCATTTTTCTTTATCATCCAAAGCACTTAAACTTTGTCGGTATTAGCACCTAATTTAATAGGTTGCTGTGGAGTCATTGAGCCGATTCTCTCGTCCACTCTTGATAACATATATTATTTGTATTATACAACTTAATTATTCTAAAGTCAATTATTTTACCACAATTTTATCTCCTTCTGTTCCAACAACTGCTAATTTGTTCTTTTCTAGTTTTCCATCTAAAATTTGTTCTGCTAAAGCATCCTCTAAAATGTTTTGGATTGTTCTTCTCAATGGTCTTGCACCAAAAGACTTATCAACACCTTGTTTTGCAATAAGGTCTTTTACATCTTTTTCAATTTCAATACTATATTTTTGAGTTTTTAATCTTTTTATTACATCATCTAGCATAATATCAATAATTTTACTTATTTCTTCATCATTTAATTTATGGAATACTATTATTTCATCTATACGATTGATAAATTCTGGTCTTAGCTCTTTTTTCAACAACTGCATTACTTCTTTTTTTGTATCTTCATATTCTTTTTGGCTATCTTCTGCTTCTTTTGCATTTGTAAAACCTAAGGATTTTTTGTCTGTAATCAGCCTTGCGCCTATATTTGAAGTCATAATAATTACAGTATTTTTAAAGTTAACTGTTCTTCCTTGACTATCTGTTAAACGGCCATCTTCTAGTATTTGTAATAACATGTTCATTACATCTGGATGTGCCTTTTCTATTTCGTCAAAAAGAATTACACTATATGGTTTTCTTCTTATTTTTTCAGTAAGTTGTCCACCTTCATCAAAGCCTACATATCCTGGAGGTGAACCTATTAATTTAGATACAGAATGTGGCTCCATATATTCTGACATATCTATTCTTATCATTGAGTTTTCATCGCCGAATAAGCACTCTGCAAGAGCTTTTGAAAGTTCTGTTTTACCAACACCTGTTGGTCCTAAAAATAAGAAGGAACCTATTGGACGTTTTGGATCTTTTAGTCCAACTCTTCCTCTTTTTATTGCTTTTGCAACAGCTTCTACTGCTTCATTTTGACCAATTACTCTCTTATGCAAATTTTCTTCTAAATTTTTAAGTTTAACATTATCATCTTCAGTTAATTTTTGAGCTGGGATACCAGTCCAAGAAGCTATTACTTCTGCAATATTGTCTTCAGTTATATTTGTAACTGATTTTGTATTTTTATTTTTCCACTTTTCTTCTTCTTTTTCAAATTTTTCTTTTAACTCTTTTTCCTTATCTCTTAAAGTAGCTGCCTTTTCAAACTTTTGACTACGTACTGCTTCTTCCTTATTTTTTTCTGTTTCTTCAATTTGGTTTTGCAAATCTTTTAAGCTTTCTGGCTCTGTATATGTTTTGATTCTTGCACGAGATGCCGCTTCATCTATTAAATCTATTGCTTTATCTGGTAAAAATCTATCATTTATATATCTTGTAGATAAGTTAACTGCAGCATCTATTGCTTCATCTGTTATTTTTACATTATGATGTGCCTCATATTTATCTCTTAAGCCTTTTAAAATTTCTATTGTATCTTTTGCAGTTGGCTCATTTACAGTTACTGGGCTAAATCTTCTTTCTAATGCAGAATCTTTTTCTATATATTTTCTATATTCTTCTAATGTTGTTGCACCAATTAGTTGAATTTCGCCTCTTGCTAATAATGGTTTTAAAATATTTGCCGCATCAATTGCGCCATCTGCTGCTCCAGCTCCAACTATTGTATGAATTTCATCTATAAATAAAATGACATCTCCTGCTTTTTTTACTTCATTTAATGCTTTTTTGATTCTTTCTTCAAAATCTCCTCTATACTTTGCGCCTGCCACCATGCTAGATATATCAACAGTTACAAGTCTTTTGTCTTTAAGTATTTCTGGTACATCTCCAGATACAATCTTTTGTGCTAACCCCTCTACTACTGCTGTTTTACCTACACCTGGTTCACCTATTAAACATGGGTTATTCTTAGTTCTTCTTGATAATATTTGTATTACTCTTTCTATTTCTGTATTTCTTCCTATAACTGGATCTAACTTTCCGTCTTCTGCTTTTTTAGTTAAATCTTGACCAAATTGATTTAAAGTTTGTGTTTGATTAAAGCTTCCTTTTTTATTTGATTTATTCTTGCCATTATTAGATTTTTCTTCTTCTCCCTCTTCACTTAATGCTTTAATTATTTCATTATATAATTTAGGAATATTTACATTTAAATCTAGCAAAATCCTTGCTGCAATGCTATCTCCTTCTCTTAATAAACCTATTAATAAATGTTCAGTTCCAATGTAATTATAGCCTAATTTTTTTGCTTCTAAAAACGCATTTTCTAAAACTCTTTTTGTTCTTGGAGTAAAGCCTATTGCTTCGTCTATTGCATCTTCTCTACCTATTATCTCTTCAATTTTAACCAATATATCTTCTGACGTTATGTTTTCGTTTGATAATACTTTAGAAGCAACTCCACTTCCTTCTTCTGCCAAACCATATAATATATGTTCTGTCCCAATATAGTTATGTCCTAGCTCTAAGGCAATTTCATTTGCTATTTCTATTGCTTTTTGAGCTCTATTTGTGAATTTATATGTCATAAGTTATCCTCTCCTTTCAAATTTTCTAAATATTACAATTCACATTTTTAATTCTTTTTTGCCCTGCATATGAGAAAAATATTTATTATTTACTTATAATTTGCTTTATTATTTCAGCTCTCTTAATATCTCTTTCTATTGTGTCTAGTTTGTTTCCAACATATTTTTGTAAATTTGCTGGTTTTGTTAAAATATATAATTGTAATACTTTATAATCTGTTAATTCTTGTAAAAGCCCTAAGTCAGTTCCTAATTTTACATATGATAACAATTCTAATGCCTCTTCAGATGTTATTTTTTTACAATTTGCTAATATTCCATAACATCTATATATCTTGTCCTCAAGTTCAATTTCATTTTTAGTTAAGATTTTTCTAGCAGTTCTTTCCTGTTTAATAACTTTTTCAACTATAATTCGTAAATTGTTTATTATATCTTCTTCGCTCATACCAATTGTTTGTGAATTTGATATTTGATATATATCTCCAACAGATTGACTGTTTTCTCCATACATTCCTCTTATACTTATTCCAAAACTGTTAACAGCTTGTAAAACTTTTTCTATGTTTCCAGTTATCTTTAATGCTGGTAGATGAAGCATTACTGACGCTCTTAAGCCTGTACCACAATTACTTGGGCAACTTGTTAAATAACCGTATTTTTTACTTTTAGCAAAATTAAGTATTTGACCTAATTTTTCATCTAATTCTATTGCAAGATTTAAAGTATTTTTTAAATCTAAACCTGAATTGAAAACTTGAATTCTTAAATGATCTTCTTCATTTATCATTATACAGATATTTTCTTCATCATTAATTAAAATTGCACCATAGTCATTTTTCCTTAAAAAATCTGGACTTATAATGTTTTTCTCTATCAAGCTTTGCTTTGTAATTTCGTCAATATCTTTTAATTTAAAGAATTTTAAACCATATCCAATTGCAAATAAATTATCTTTTATTTTATTTTCTAATTTCTCAATTTCATTTTTATCAGTTAAATTAAATCTAAAGCCATTCAAATTTCTTGCAAATCTAATTCTTGTACTAATTGCAACATCTCCATTTGTACCAGTTTGCATATACCAATTCATGTTTTTTCCTCCTTTTATTGCCATCGGGGCTGCCTTCGGGGCCGGGTTCATTTGGCAATTTTTTTAATTTCATCTCTTACTTTTGCTGCTTCTTCATATTTTTCTTGACTAACTAGTTCCTTTAGTTGTGCTTTTAATTTTTCTATTTTATTTTCTTTTGGATTCCTAAATGTTTCATTTGTTTCAGCCTTATCATTTGCATCATCAGCATTATTTGCATTATTTGTATTATTTACATTATTTGCTTTATTTTCATTAACTGAACCCAATCTACCTATATGTCTATTACCACCATGAATTTTATTTAACAAATTATCTATTTGACTTTCAAAAGTTTCATAACAAGTTGGACATCCAAATTTTCCTTTATTTAGAATATCTTCAAACGTAGAATTACATCCCTCGCATCTCTTTTCTTCAGTTGAAGATAACAAATATGGAAAATCTTCTTTTCCAAAATCTTCAAAGAAACCACCTAAAAAGCTAGAAAAATCAATAGGTATATCGAAATTAATATTTGTATCTATTCCAAGCTTTTTGCTACATTCTTCACATAAATTCATTTCTTTTTTTTCTCCATTAATATTTTGAAAATATTTAACATTTGCATTATCTTTACCACAATTATCACATTTCATTTTATTTTCCTCCTTTTATATAACAATTTGCTTAAATCGGTCAATTTAAACCTGGAACCAATTGACATATAAATCGGTCAATTTAAACCCGGAACCAATTGACCGGAACCAATTGACCGGAACCAATTGACCGCTATTCAATATTTAATAACATATTTTTAAATATTTTTGCTCTAATTTTATCTTTTATATTCTTATCTAAAGTAAGCACATTATCGCTTGTTGCAACTTTCAAAAGTTTAGCTTCTTTTGGAGTTACTATATTATATGTTAAAAAGTCGCTCAATAATATGTCAACTTCATTAGACGTAATTTCATTTTCTATACTATTTATTATATGCATTAAATATTCAGATTTGTCCAAATTTATTTTTTTTATCCTTATGCAACCACCGCCACCTCGCTTACTTTCTACATAATAACCTTGTGATGGCTTAAATCTTGTTGATATTACATAGTTGATTTGTGATGGTACACAATTAAACTGTTCCGCTAAATCATTTCTCTGTATTTCTATGTATTGATTTTCATCAAATAAATCCTTTATAAATTCTTCTATTAAATCTGAAACTCTCATAAAATCCTCCTTTTAGATTATTTATACTTTATTATTAAACTATTATTATTTAAAACATTAATAATTATAGTATTAATAAAATTTTTTGACTTTGACTTTCTTTGACCTTTATTATATTATACTACTTATTCTCATTTTGGCAATTACAAATTTTAATTATTTTTGACCTTTTCTGACTTTTATTTTTATAAAATTAATTTATATTTTTATTTTTCTCTTTTTTTTATTATTTTTTATGATTTTTCTTCACTTTTCTTCACCTTTTTTATTTGTCATGTTTTCTAAATCTTTTGTCCTCTCCTTTTGTTCTTTCAACCCTATCCATGAAAAAAATGATGAAACAAACTCTCCATATTTTGTTGAATCTTCTCCATTTTCTTTTTTAAAATTCTTTTTATTCATATTTTTTCCTCGTATAATGTAAATATATTTATTATACGAATTTCTCCTTTCTTTAAGATTTGATATATTATTTATGCAATTTGAACCCGGCTCCTTTGGCAAAATCTCCCGTCCCTTTTGGCTGTTGGCAGTGAAAAAATGCACATATAAATTATGTGCATTTTTTATTATTTTATTCAATTTATTTATTGGCTAATTAGTTTCCTGTTCCTTCTCCAGAAGTTGGTTTTTCTGTTCCACCACTTCCTGTGTTTCCTCCAGAATTACCTCCTTCATTAGAGCCTTCTCCAGAATCTGGTTTTTCTGTTCCGCTTCCTTCTGTTCCTTCTCCAGTTTCTGGTTTAGTTGTTCCACTGCCTTCTGTACTATCTCCAGTTCCAGGTTTTCCACCATTGCCAGCACCTGAAGTATCATTTTCATCTTTTTTAGTATCCTTATTTTCTTTATTAGCATCTTCAGCCGGTTTTACTTCTGGTTTTGGCTCTTCAGGCTTTTTATGAATATCGCATATTTCTGTTATTTGTTCTCCACCTTCTGTTCCCTCTAATGGAGTCCATAAGTTTAACCTTTCTTTTGGTACAAGTACTCCATATGAATGAAATTCTTTTTCTGGGCAATACTCTGTTGCAAGTTTTCCAGATTCAGTACATATTTCTTGACCTTCATGTCCTTCACATTTAGGAGGCATGTTGTCTTGAGTAAATATGTCAGTATATACATCTGTACATCCTTCTGTTGCTAAACATCCTGTAGTACTACATACACTTGCCGTAACTATTCCATCTGGTCTTTCAAATTCTGCATTTGGTAATGGATCATGTATTCTTTTCATAACAGCAGCCCAAAGGTTACCTGCTGGGTTTCCACTAGCATAAATATGTTCTGGATCATCATAACCATACCAACAAGCTGCAGAATAATATGGTGTATATCCGCAAAGCCATCTATCTTTGTAATCATCTGTTGTTCCAGTTTTTGCTGCAGTTTCTATTCCTGGTACTTTACAATATGTTGCTGTACCTTGGCTTACAACGTCTTGTAAAATATTTGTTGTAATGTAAGCATTTTGAGGAGATACTGCTCTTGTTCTAGTTTGATTTGGTGTCATTACAACATTTCCACCTGCATCTACAACTTTTGAATAGAAGGTTGGTGTTACACACTCTCCGCCATTTGCAAGTGTACCATATGCTACTGTCATCTCGAATGGACTTATTCCTCTAGATATGCCACCAATTGCAAGTGGTAATGTTTCGTCATTATAATTTTCACTTTCACCTGATTTATATAATGTTGTAATTCCCATTTTTCTTAAATAATCAATTGATTTTGATGGTGTTAATTCTGCCATTATCTTTATTGAAGGAATGTTTTGAGAAGTAATAATAAATTGTCTAATATTTATTAATCCTCTAAAATAATTGTAATTATGAGGTTTATATCCACCTCCAAAATCAGTATAACTATCAGCATATATTGTTGATGTTTGTATTATTTTTTCTTCAAGTCCAGGAGCTACAGAACATAATGGTTTCATAACTGATCCGGTTTGTCTTAAAGCTTGTGTTGCTCTGTTTAGTCCTCTTGCATCCTTCTTTGTTCCTAATCCTCCTGCTACCCCTAAAACATTACCTGTTTTATAATCAATTACTGCCATACCAGCTTGTGCTGATGCACCAGATTTTGAAGATGTAATTTGATATTTATCTGTATTTGCAAATTCTTCTTCCATAATTGCTTGAACTGATGGGTCAACAGTTGAATAAATTGTTAATCCACTTCCATAAATATAGTTTTCTGCTATTTCCCTTGTACAAGCTTTTTCTTCCATAACTTGTTTAATTAATTGTTCAATTAAAGCATCTGTATGATAAGAAAATACTCCATTTACATTTGTTTGAGCCTTTTCAAATTTCAATCCAGCATTTACTTCTTCTCTTGCTTGATTATATTCATCTTCATTTGTTATAAATCCAACTTCTTTCATTTTAGCTAAAACAGTTAAACATTTGCTTCTAATTCTTTCTGTTCGTTTTTCTTCTGTATCAGTACTACTATATAATTTATATGGATTATAATAATTAGGTGATGAATTTATTCCTGCTAAAAATGAACATTCTGCTAAACTTAAATCTTTTGCACTCTTGTTGAAATAGTATTCTGCTCCAAGCTCAACTCCATGTAGATTTCCTTCTCCACCAACATATAGGATATTCAAGTATAATTCTAGAATCTGGTCTTTAGAAATCATCTTTTCAACTTGATATGCTTTAGCCCATTCTTTTACTTTTCTCTTTATACCTTCAAATCCATCTGTTTCATCATCTTTAGTAATATTTTTAACTAATTGTTGAGTTATTGTACTACCACCAGAGCCACCTTTACCAAAGATTTTTCCAAGTATCGCTCCAGCCGTTCTTTTAAAATCAACACCATCATGTTCATAGAATCTTTCATCTTCTATTGCAACATAAGCTTTTGGTAAATAATCTGCCATTTGGTCTAAGGTGATTATCTTTCTTCTTTCATCACCACTTAAATCGGCAATTACATTACCATCTCTATCAACAATCTTTGAATTTGATGCTGAAATTACTAAATCTTCTTTCTTTATTTCAAAGTCGGTTCCAAACATTCCAAATATGAATGCTGCAACAACACCTGCTACTGCAACAACCATCAATAAAAATAAGATTATAAATATTTTTAATGCTAGCATTAGTTTAGGATGTTTTCTTTGTTTTTTCTTTTTGCCCTTTTTATTATTAAGTTCACTTGTTGACTTTAATACTTTAGTTTCGCTATTGGCTATCTTCTTTTCATTTGGTTTTTTGTTTGATTTTAAGCCCTCTTCACGAGCACTAAACCTTCTTGTTCTGTCCATTTCTTCTCTTTTAGTTCTTTTGTTTCTATTAGTTTTACTTGATGTACTTCTTGTTCTATTTGAACTTCTATTTCTATTTGGTTTACTATGCCTACTATTAGCCATTTTGTACCCTCCTTGTTAAATTTTCTTTAACAGCTATATTATATTATATTTTTATTAAAAAGAAAAGCATTTCGTAAGATTTTTACAAAAAAATGTCAAATTATGCAAAAAATCAAGTTTTATTATGCAATTTTTTAGAATTTATAGAATTTGTTTTGTATTTATTTTTTTATATAAATACAAAACTTTTAAAAAACTTTCCCATTTAATCCAAATAAAGCATCTATTTGAACATTATCATCTTTTATTTTTTTCATCAAATCAAAATGTGGTATCCCTTCATATATTTGAGCTTCATATAATTCTTTTGTATAGTATTTATTGTTTTTACATAATTGGCTATCATCAAATCCTTCAATACTTTCATCTATTTTAGTATTATTGCATGTTGTACTATCATTGAATTCTTTTGTTTTTATTTCATAATCATTTATAACTATGCCATTAAAGCGTTTTTTGTTTATTTTAATATCATTTTTAATATTAACTATTATAGCTTCATCATTTATATTGTATTTGTTAATTAACTCTTGTGGAAAATCTATGTTCAGAATTAAATTTGATTGAGTTAGACTCTTTTTTTTATTGTTTGAAACAGTTATCATAAGCCCATTTTCAGAATAAATTATATCTTCTAGTTTTTTAAACTTTTCAATATGGTTTGTAACAATGTTTAAAGCTTTATATTCTGTTGATAATATTTTGATGTTTTGCAAAGTATAGTCAGATAAATCATTTACCAGTATTGACAACTTTGTTTCTTCTTTTAGAACTTTTTTATTTTCACATATATATTCTAATATAATACAAGCTAAAGCCTCAAAAAGTTTCTTTCCATCTACTATATTGTAGTTATAACTATATAATTTGTTTTGAAACACCTCTAGGTTGTGTACTTCCTTACTTAATACCAGTTTATTACTATTTGTTTTTTGCAATAATTTATTTACTTTCTCAGCAAGCTTTATTTGATTTTTTTCTGATATTTCATTTTTAATTGGTAATAATATTTTGTTTTGTTGTAGCTTTATTGTTTTTAATTTTTCTTGCCAGAAGCCTAGCTTGTCAGTTTTTTCGATATAATACATAAAATCACCTTCTATACTTTAATGTATATTAGGTGGTTTTATTTTTTATGTTTTTTATTTTAAAATTACATTACATATAGTAATATACTAAAAAATTGTAAAATACTTGCTATTAAAATACATAGGTGAAAAATAAAATGCATATATCTTACTTTTTTTCCAACCCCATATAAAATAGCTCCTATACTATAAATAATTCCTCCTGCAAGTAATAATCCAAATCCAGTATCTGTTAATAATTGAGGTAATACATCTATTTTAAAAATAATACACCATCCCATTATTAAATAGCATATCATAGAAAATACTTTATATCGTTTTAAATCTATTGAATTTAGAACGATTCCAAGTATTGCTACTCCCCAAATAATACCAAATATAGTCCAACCTGTTGCTGTATCATATTCTCTTAAAGTGCATAATGCATATGGTGTGTAGCTTCCTGCAATTAATAAAAATATACTACAATGATCCAATATTTGCATTACTTTTTTGCCTTTTAGTTTTGGACTTAATCCATGATATATGCTTGACATTGTATATAATAAAATCATTGTAAAACCATATATTGCTCCACTTACTACTCCCCATCCATTTTGATGAATTGCAGCAAATACAATACATAGTATTGTTGCAACTATTCCAAATGCTGCTCCTACAATATGAGATGTCATATTCATTATTTCTTCGCCTTTTGTATATTTGGGTAAAATTCTATCGTTTAATTTAGTTCTTGTCATAGTTTTCTCCTTTTTTAGTCGCAATTTTTGTCGTTTTTTGTTTTTCGGTCTTTATCATCTGGTATTGATTACTAGATTATCATATTAATAATTACTTGTCAAGTAGTTGACTATTAATTCTAAAAATGATATTATAATATCATATAGTAATTTTTACTATAATAACCGAATTTATATTATTTTTGTTTTTAAGAAAGGGGTAATAATTCAAAATGAAACCTAAATATACTTATGAAGATACAGAAATAGCAAATTTTCATATACCTAGATGGAATGAATTGCCTACAATTGATTTGTATTTAGATCAACTAGTTTCACTTCTTGATCAATATTTATCAAATTATATTATAAGTGATTCCGATTCTAAAAATGATAAGGATAATGATAAAGACAAAGATAAAGATGGAAAAATAATTACAAAAACTATGATTAACAATTACGTTAAGCATAAAGTTATCACTCCACCTATAAACAAGAAATATAATAGAGAACATATTGCTTTTCTATTTGTAGTTTGTATTTTAAAACAAGTTTACTCTATTAATGATATTGCAAAATTAATTGATTTAGCTATTAATGGAACTTCTGTAGAAAAAGCTTATAATCGTTTTTGTAATGAATTAGAAATGGCAATTAAAGTAACCTTTGCTGGCGAAGAATATCCTAGTAAAAAATTAATCAGTAAAGATATTTATATTTTAAAAAATGTTGTACAATCTTTTGCAGATAAGCTTTATGTTAAAAGAGTGTACTTAGATAAAAAATAGAAAAGAAATTTATATTTCTTTTCTATTTTTTCTTTCCTATATAATAGTTTTTCTTTCCTCTTTTTACTACAATATATGTATCTTCTATAAAGTATGAATTATCAATTATAGTATTTATATCATTTACTTTTTCTCCATTTATTGTAACTGCTCCATTTGAAACGAATTCTCTGGCTTCTCTTTTGCTTGATACAACTTGCATATCTACCAAAAAGTCAACAATGTTTTTGTTTGGTTCAACTTCTTTAATATCTTCACTTCCAAATAAATCTTCGATATCTTGTTTAGATAGTCCTTTGAAATCATTATTAAATAAATGTTCTGTTAAGCTTACAGCTTTTTGGTATTCTTCTTCTCCATGTAAAAATGTTACTATTTCTTGTGCTAATCTTTTATGTGCTTTTCTTTCTTCTGGATGGCTATTGTTTTCTTTTTCTAATTCTTCAATTTCTTCCTTTGATAAGAAAGTATAGATTTTTAAGTAATCTATAACCATTGAATCTTCTACATTTACAAAGAATTGATATAACTTATAACTTGATGTTTTTGTTTTATCTAACCAAACTGCATTTCCTTCACTTTTACCAAATTTTTTTCCTGTTGAATCTGTAACAAGTGGCATTGTAAAGCCATATACTTCATCTCCTGTTGCTTTTCTAATTAAGTCTATTCCAGAAGTAATATTTCCCCATTGGTCAGAACCAGCACATTGAAGGTCTACTCCTCTATTTTCGTGTAAGTACTTAAAATCAAGTGCTTGAAGTATTGTGTAAGAGAATTCTGTATATGTAATACCTGTTTCTAATCTTCTTCTAATTATATCTTTATCTAGCATATTATTTATATTGAAATACTTACCATAATCTCTTAAGAAATCTAAAGTATTTATATCTTTTATCCAATCATAATTGTTTACTACTTCAAATCCAAAGATTTTTTCTACTTGTTTTTTCAAACAATTAAAGTTATGTTCAATTACTTCTTTGCTAGCCATAGCTCTTTCTGTTGTAGGTCTAGGGTCACCAATCAAGCCAGTTCCACCACCAACTAATAAAATTGGATGATGTCCAGCTTTTTCTAATCTTTTTGAAATTAAAAAGCTTGATAAATGTCCTACATGAAGGCTATCTGCTGTTGGATCTGTTCCTATATAAAATGTTAATCCACCTTTATTTAATTTTTCTTCCAAATCTTCACTTGAAATATCTTTAATTAATCCTCTCCATTTTAAATCTTCTACTACTGTCATGTTATTTCCTCCTTTTAATTTGCGGTCAATTGGTTCCGGGTTTAAAATTTGACCGATTTTTAATTCAATAATCCTTTTATTTCTTCATCTTGTTTTAATCTTGCACTTAAAAAATGATATGCTTCTTTGTTTTGTTTTACAGCTATTTCAGCTAATTCTTTATTATCCCTTAATCTAAAACTAGCATATTTTATAATCAAGCCTTTATTAGAAATAGCTGCTTTTACAACTTCTTCATCATCACGTAATTCTTCACTTGCATAATAAAGTGTTTGACCATATGTTGTAACACTTGCCATTATTACTTCTTTATCAGCTTTTAGCCTTTCAGATGCATAAAATGCTGTCCATGCTGCTTTTGAAATAGCTTTCATTACAATTTCTTTATCATCTTTTAATCTGTCAGAAGCAAACTCTAGTGCTTCTCCATCTTGACTTATAGCTTCCATTACAACATCTTTATCATCTTGCATTTCGTAAGGCAAAAACTCTAGACTTTTTCCATTTTCTTTTACTTTGGAAATAGCCATTTCTTTGTCAATTTCTTGCTTTTCTTCTATTTTGTTATTTTCTTCTAATTCTTCATTTATATTATTTTCTTCCATTGTCTTACCTTTTGATTTTATAATCATTTTACTTATTTTACTTTAATAAGCTTTTACATATTAAAAAGATAGTTTTTTAAACTATCTTTACACATTTTACTACATTTATTTATTAAAATCAATAGCAATAGAAAACTTTTAAGTACACCATAAGAAAGCATTAAGCTACTTCTTCCTTATAATTAACAATAGTTACTTCTGTAGATAATTGTTTCAATTGTTCTACTATTTTTTCAATATTTTCAGATGTAGTATCGTCAAAATATTGCTCTCCGCATTGAGTACACACTTTTGCAAGAACCCCTTTTATAATTATAATTGTTTTATCTAAATCAACCATATAATTAACAGTCTTTTCTTCTAAATCACCTTTACATTCAAAACAATTCATTATTCTTTCCTCCTTGTTTCTAAATCTTCTTTCCATTTTGTAACATCTGGATAATATGCAGTTATTATATGCACTGTATCATCACTCATTCCACAAACTACATGTAATAATTTGTTATTAATATTATACCCCAAAACCAAACAACTTGGATATGGAAAATCATCATAATAAAATTCAATTATTTTACTATTTTTTATTCACTCATAAAATTTGTTACCAAATCAATTATGATTTCTTTTTCCTTTGGATTAGATTCTGCAATTAATAAAGTTAATGCTGCTAACGTATTATTATCAATTAATTGTTTTCCATTTTTAAATAAAATATCATAATAATTTAAAAAATAAATAAACAATGTAGCTGCAATTCTCTTATTTCCATCAATAAATACATGATTTTTTACAATTAGATATAAAAAATTTGCTGCTTTTTCTTCTATACTTTTATATATATCTTGTCCGCCAAAGCCTTGGTAAATATTGTTTATAATTGACTCTAAACCTTTATCTCTTTCAACACCAAATATATCACTTTTCTCATTAAACTTTAATTTATGAATAATATCCATACATTCTGTATATTTTATAATTCTATTATCTGTATTACCTTTTATCTTTTTAAGTGTTCTATGGTCATAGTCATCTAATAAATCAAGTGCTTTTGAATATGAGCCAATAACTTTTAATATTTCTTTAGCATCATCACCTTCTAGCCTATCATCAATGCGATTAGCTATATCTATTAGTTTTACAGTCTTTTCCAAATAATCTAATCTTGCTTGGTTTACAGCATAACCTTTTAACATGTAGTCTTTTAGGATTTTATTTGCCCATTGTCTGAACAATGTACCATTCTTTGACTTGACACGATAGCCAACAGAGATGACAACATCAAGATTATAATAATACGTAGGTTTATCAGCAAATTCGGAATTTCCGAATTTAGTCATTGTTTCATTTTCTATTAATTCTTCTTCCTTATAAATATTTTTAATATGCTCATTAATTGTTGATTTGGCTTTTCCAAACAACTCAGACATTTGCTGTTGTGTTAACCACACTGTTTCATCTTTTAAATTCACCTCCAATTTTACTCCTTGATTTTCAAATAAAATAATTTCGTTTTTCTTTTCCATAAAAAACACATCCTTCCTCAAATATTTGTTTGTATAATATCATAGTAAATATTTACTTGTCAATATATTTTTAAGACTTTTCATCGACAAAAATCGACAAATATGGAAAACATTACCAGTCGAATGTGCTTTTATATCTTATATATACAGCAAAAAAGCCTTTGCGTTTGCAAAGGCTTTTGCTTTGGTAATTGGTAGGTCTGCCAAGTCCCTACATCTCTTTAACCATATTTCAGGAGTGTGAAGGGCAAAATCATTTTAAAAATCAGGAACAAGGTCACTTTTCAAAGTGCTACAAAACCAACGCCGAACGGAACCCGTAGTAGTTGTGGCCACCGCCAAGGCTGATATTAGAATAGAACACTCCCGCACTAGTGCCATTAGCGTAATAGCCTCCGCGTAGCACGAAAGGGTGAGACGCATTTCCTAACAATACATAGTCGCTATCCCAAACAGTTGTTGTTGTACCTGAAGTTATATTTGGATTTTCATCTGTTCCAGTATTTTTATACCAATTCCATGTATTTGATGTTCCATTATTGTAGGCATTGTAAAAACTGAATTTGTCTGATAATTCACTTACTCCAATTCCTTTTGGTAAATTATTAAAAATTTCTTTTGTTAACAAATATCTTGCAAGTGAATGTTTTTCTTGTAAATTGTTTGCACTTGCTAAAGTTGCTGTTGGTATTGTTTCTTCATTTTCTGTTCCTTTATATACTTTTACACTATCACTTACTTTATAAGCATCCCAAAGGTCAGCATATTCACTTTTTACTTTTGTATTTTCAATATATTTTACTGCACTACCTGCAACAGCAGAAGTTGATTGTCCATAAGTATTTAAGTAATTATTTCCATTGTCATAATATGCAGCAACAAATTCCCAAGCCCCACCATTCATATCATATATTCCTGTAACATTTCCTGTTGTACTTGCTTTTTGACTATCGCTATCTGTATATCCTTTTACATTTACTCCAGCACCTGGTCCTTGTCCTGTATATAAATCATAATACCATTTTCCACTTACATTATGTCCTGATTTATTTGTTTGTGGTACTAATCCATATTGGCTATAACAAAGATATGCAACAGCACCCCATTCAGAATTTTTAAGTAAATGGCTATTTACATCTGAACTTGTTATACCATATTGAGCTTTTTTAGAATCTGCAATTGCCATACAATAATATTGAATATTTCCTATTGTAATATCTCTCCAACTTGTTTTATTTGGTAAACTTTTTACTATTGTTGTTTCTGGCTCAACTGTTCCAAGTACTCCTGTTCCAGTACCATCTTCATTATTTCTATTTCCTACTGCAACTCCACTAGAATTTGTTCCACTTGCTTCAAACTTTGCTACCCAAATTCCATCTAATTCTTTATCACCCAAAGTAAAGGCAGGATGAACTATTGGTGTTTCACTCGTGTTTACTCCTTCTGTTTCTTTTTGAAATTCTTTTCCGTTATAAGTTTTATTAGTATTTCTATTTAAAAATGTTACATCTATTGTTCCTTTTGTTGTTTGAGAATTTGCAGGCATTTTGTAAGCATATCTAGGTATCCACACATACATACTACCTAAATCTGCTTCAGCAACCACTTGTCCTACTTGAACTGTATCTGCTTTATATGTCCCATCACTTAACATTATATTTGCCCAAAGTTTATGGTCATAGCTAAACCAATCAATATCATCTTTATCACAAACTACCCAATTACTAGGTGTATCTCCACTTTCTTCAACCCATTTTATAGGTATCATTCCATCTGTTAATTTTGGAGAATTTGCATCTTTACTAAATTTTTTTGTTACGTGGTTACTTGCATTTCCAGCAGCATCTACAACATATATATCGTATATTCCATTTTGATTAATAACAAAAGAATCATTATTTGTTGAATTGTAGCTTGAAGCTGTATTAGAATTATCTTTTATTAATCCATAATACACAGTTCCCTTATTTACATATTGAGCAGTATAGGTAGTTTTTACATCTATTCTAGCACTTTTTTGGTCTCCTTGTCTAACACCTGTAACCTCAATTGTTGGACTTTGTGGTGTTTGAGCTACATAATCTACATTATAAAACTCCCCTAAATCATCTAAAGTATAGTACATTTTATCCTTATACTTCATACCCAAATAGCTAACTACTTTTCTATCAATAATGCTAACTATCACATCTTGTGTAACACCTTCTTTATCAATGCCTAAAGCTTCTTTTTGGTCATTCTTTAATACATAATAATTGCTTTGTGCTGATTCATCTGTAATTCCTATAGCATTTAAAGTAGTTTTAGCTTGTGTATCATTTGTTGCAACAGTTGCATTTACACCTTTTCCTGCAATATTGGTAAATTTAGTATTAATGTTGTCTGCAAAAGATTTAGTTTCATCAGCATTTTTGCATTCCTCATACCAATTGTTTATATATGTCTGCATAATCTTAAGTTCAGACTTAAATTTTGTATATTTGCTATTTTCAATTGCGTCTATTCCAGAGTAGGTTGCAACAGAAGCAAGTATTAGTAATACAACTATAGTAACAATTAGTGCTACAAGAGTTATACCCGAACTTTGTTTCATTACATAAAATTCAGATT
>JAFRFO010000005.1 GCA_017434295.1 Clostridia bacterium | reverse complement strand
TATACAGAATAAAAATATATGAAGATATGTTATCAACTGGAAAAGTAAGTAACTCATATAAAGAAGATTATTTTACAATTGTTAATGAAAAAAGTCAAACAAAACTAAATATTAATAGTTTTATTAGTCGTGTATATAGAAATAGTAATGTAACAAAAAATAATGTAACAATAAAGGTAAACTATATAGATATATATAAAGATACTCTTATTTATAATTTAACTGTTTCAAATAATAGTTCAAAAAACATAATTTTAGACACAAGAAAAAATACAAATTCAACATATTTGGAAAATTCATACGGAGTCAAAACTCCAGCATTATTATATGAAAATTTTGAAAAAGATTTAATGTGTGGTGTAAAACAAGAAAACACTTTAAATATTAAGTTTAATATTACATATAGAGGAGATTTAAGCATAGAAAAATTGGTTTTTTCTGATGTAATCTTAGATAGTAATAATACGAATGTTTCTGAAGAATTTAAAATTGAATTATAGTATTAAACAAAAGAATAAAAATTATTTTTATTCTTTTGTTGCAATTATTTAGAACTAATATAAAATTTATTGAACTGGAAATGAGGTGATATTAATGGAAGAAGACAATAATCAAAAAGATGTGGTAGAAACTGCTGTTGAGGAAGGAGCAAAAAAAGCAGGAAGAACTGCACTAAATGGTGCAAAACAAGGGGCAAAGTTTGCAGCTAGAAAAGTAGTTGCAGCTATTGCACATGCTCTTGTGTCAATAATAATGGCAATTCTTCCATATATCGCCATTATTTTAGTTATAGTAGTAATAATAAGTGGTTTTGCATTTTTATTAGAATTATTTTCTTCTGATGATACTTCAAAATCAGTATATTCTAATCTTGGTATTGAGATAAATGAAGATAAAGCAAGCTATATATCAGAAGCTGTAAAAATTGTTCCAGACAGTGATGGCTATCATTATGAATTTAAAGTGGATATTGATGAAGTTGCTGAAAATGTTGTAAGTGAAATTAATAAAAATTACAAAAATATGAATTTAGAAAATAAAGAAACAATTAAGCAGTTTATTATTGCAGAGGCAAAGACAGAACTACCAGATTTAGGAGGAAAGGTAGAAGGAAGTAATCAATTCCAAGGATGTATAAAAATAAAAAGATATACTCCAAATAAAACAATTGGAGCTGTTGTGCAAGCAACAGAAACAACTGAAAAGACCTTAAAATATGTAGATGAAGCATCATTTACAAATTACTTAAATAATGGGAACACGGAAGCATTAGATGTATATACTTTAACAGGTGAAAACAAAAATCTTTTAACTGCTTCTTGGGATTGGCAAGGAGATAGTCAAAATGGGAATACTACATATAAAAAGAATACGGAAATTGATTATAGGTCAAAGCTAGATCAATTTATTATGCCTTTTGAGTATCCATTATTTTTCTTAATTGATGGAGAAAATGAAGATTTTGCTAAAGGTTTAGCAGAACTTGCAGAAAATTCAAGTGTTGAAATTGCTGTTATAGATAATGTTGAAACAACTCAGACAGATGTAACTGTTGAAAAGGATTATTGGGAGTATGTAGAACCTTATTCGGTTGATAAAGATGAAGATGGAAATGAAATAAAAGGACATCATGGTTCTAATTATGATAGAGATGCTGCAGACCCAGCTCCAACAACAACAACGACAATTGATGAATCTGTTTCAACAAAAATTGAAATTAAAGATATTAAATCATGGTGTGCATTGAAAGAGGGTAATATTACAAGTGATTTTAAACCTATAGAAAAACCACAACCAATGGTTTCAGTAAATGAAAATGAAGAAAATGTTTCTAGTAATACTGATGTAGCTCAGAAAGATAGTGAAGGTAATACTACATCAATTGCTGATATTACAACTGTATTAAAAAAGACTACTACAACAGCACAGGATACAGTTGCCTCAAATTCTTTCAAAACAGATTTTGATGGAGAAATACAGGATAATTCTCAAGGATTTGTTGATTTATATAAAGAATATTCAGATAAATTAAACATTGAACCAGATTGGCTTTTTGGCATAATGGAAGAACATGCTAAAACATCTAATTTAATTGATATAACAAAATATTTATTATACAAAGCTACTGGAACAAATTATGGGGTAACTGATTTTAGTGGGTTGGATTTATTTGAAGGAGTATCATTAAATAGTACAAGTGAAAGTCAAAGAAAAGTGTTTAGCCAATTTGACATTCCAAATATTTCAAAAGAAGAATTTGTAGAATTAATAAAAGCATATCAAGCTAATTCTCAAGATTTTAACGAAAATTTAGTAAAATATGCAGAAGATTTTTATGATATATGTAAAGCACAAGGAATAAATCCTACATATGCCTTTACTTATGCTTGTATTGCAACAGAATATGGGGCAGATGTAAACAATAATAATCTATTTAAATTAAAAGACGAAAATAATAAATTAATTAGTTATTCTTCTTCAAAAGAATCAATAGAGGACTTTTGTAATAGAAGTCATGACGGAACAATTGAAAAGATTTCAGAAAGTGAGATAGAAAACAAAGCTTTATTGATTTTTAAAGATAAAATATATACTTTTGAGGATGGAAATGTAGCCTTAGTATGTGCTTACATAGCTCTTCATGAAAATGGATATACATATAAATATTTGCATACAAACGATTATGATAATCAATACGATACAGCTTTATATGTTAAAGAAAGTGTTACAAAAGATAAAAAGTATTATAAATGTAAATATGATGGAAATTGGGATAATGGTACTAGAAATTTTGGTTATGGTGTTTTACATTATACAAATGGAACTAATGGATATAGTGTAGGATTTGGAAATCAAAATTTTTATAGAGAAGTAGGAGTAAATATTGAGCAAGAAAAATATACATATACTTATGATCAAAATAAAGAATCTATAATGGAAGTTGAAAAAGCTGATTATGTATTTAAAAGGATAGTGGAAACAAATAGGAAAGATATAGTAAAACAATCAGAATTAGCAAAAATAGAATTAAATGATGATGAAATAAATGCTATGTGCTATATTATACATAAGTATGGACCTGGTGAGATTCCTAATCTTCTTTATTATTATAAACAATATGGTAACACAGAATCATTAAGACAGAATTACAAAGCATTTAATATTGCTAATATGAAAGACTGGTGTGATCAGTTATGGGATGTTTTTCATAATGGAAAATATACAGACCCTATAGCAGGAAAAGAAATGGAT
>JAFRFO010000038.1 GCA_017434295.1 Clostridia bacterium | reverse complement strand
GAGTCAAAGTCTGGTGCCTTACCGCTTGGCTACAGTCCAATGTATAAATTAAATGGGGTGGAAGATGGGACTCGAACCCACGGTCTCCAGTGCCACAAACTGGCGCGTTAACCAACTACGCTACATCCACCATGTACTCAGTTTAAGCACATATATTATTTTAACCTATTTTCCACCCATTTGTCAACCTTTTTTTGAAAAAATCTTATGTATTTTATTTTTTTATAAAACTATATCTCTTTTAAGCAATCCTTTTTCTACTATTCCTATCCCTACAAAAGCCTTATTATATATTCTATATACACCATCTGGCATATCAAATGATAGTTTAACTCCATTTATAAAAAGTTGTAATTTTTTGTTATCTAATTCTATTTTTTCATTTTGGTTAAATAACTGTTCTATTGAAATAAAAGATTTTGATTTTTCTATAGTATTTTCTTTAAATTTAGCTTCTAGTTCATCTACTGTTATTGTATCTTCTATTTTAAAATTGCCTACTTGAATCCTATGTAATTCTTGCATAAACCCTATTGTGTGCATAGATTTAGCAATGTCTTCACATAAACTTCTAATATATGTTCCTTTTGAACAAGATACCTCAAAAGATATTTGTTTTAATTCTTTATTAATGTTCAATAACTTTATATCATAAATTTCTATCGTTCTAGGCTTTATTTCAACCTTTTGTCCACTTCTAGCATATTCGTATAGTTTTTTTCCATTTACTTTTATTGCAGAATATATTGGTGGAATTTGCTCTTGTTGTCCTATAAATGATTTTAATACTTTTGTAATATTTACTTCATCTAGCATTTGTACTTCTATAATATCTTCTTCTATTATTTCTCCTTCACTATCAGCTGTTGTAGTCTTTTTTCCAAGCTGAAGTACCACTTGGTATTTTTTATCATGATTTATTAAATATTTTGAACAAAGTGTACCTTTACCTATTAATAATGGCAAAACTCCTGTTGCCATTGGGTCTAAAGTACCTGTATGTCCAACTTTTTCATTTAACATTTTTTTTACTTTATATACAACATCATGTGAAGTACATCCCTTAGTTTTGTTTATTAATATAATTCCATCCATTTTATCTCCACTTTTTTAAAAAGCTAATTATTTATAATTAGCTTTTTATTCTAATTAAATAGTTTATTATAATACACTATCCTATTTATTTAGCCTTGTAATTTACTATTTGTTTTTATATTTTACAATACTTTTTTAATTTCTTTTAATAGTTTTTGTTTTACTTCTTCAACAGTTCCTTTTACTGTTGCTCCTGCGGCTCTAGGATGTCCTCCTCCAGCAAACATTATACAAACATCAGAAACATTTACATAGTCTGATGAACGTAAAGAAGCCTTGTATTCATCTTTTCCTTTTTCACTTTGTCTAATAAATATAGAAACTTCAACACCTTCTATATCTCTTCCAATTTCTACTAATCCTTCGTGATCTCCAGGCTCTGCATTAACTTCTTCTTCATCTTCTTTATTTATGTATGTAAAAGTAACTTTACCATCTTCCAATATTTCTAATCTATCCATTACTTTTTTTGCTAATTCAAAATGAGCAAAAGAAACAGTTTGCATTACTCTTTTATAAATGTCTGAAACATTAATTCCTTTGCGTAATAACTCTGCAGTAAATTCAAATGTTTCTGCAGTGGTTGCCGGGTATTTAAACCCACCTGTATCTGTAATAATTCCTGTTAATAAACATTTTCCTATATCTTGTGTTATTTCCATATTATAATAATCAAATATACCTGCAAGTATTTCGCAACATGCTGGAGATACTGGATTTACATAGTTTAAATCTCCATACATATTGTTACTTCCATGATGGTCTATTACAATTGTTTTTCTTGCATTTTCAAAATATTCTCCACCTGCTAATCTTTTTAATGTTGCACAATCTAATGATATTGCTAAATCATATCTATCAATTTCTGACTCAGTAAGAATATCTTCTGTTCCAGGTAAAAATTTAAAAACTCTTGAATATTCAGGTATTATTACATCTGCCTTTATCCCAAAATTATCTAATGCTAATTTTACTGCTAAGCTACTACCAATAGCATCTCCATCAGGTGTTTCGTGTGTTAGAATAACAATGCTATTAGCTTTTTTTATTTCTTCTAAAATACTATCTAAAGTCATATTTTATTCCTCTCTAATTAATTTTTTATCCATTTCGAAATTGCCAAATGAACCCGGCTCCAATGGCAATATTGCCAAATGCCCCGGCCCCGAAGGCAATTTTATTTTTTTGGCATAATATCTTTAAGTATACTATCAATTCTAGCACCATATTCTAAAGATTCATCTAATTCAAAGATAATCTCTGGCGTATTTCTTAAATTAACTGTTCTAGCTAACTCACTTCTTACAAAACCAGATGATTTCTTTAAACCAGCCAAAGTTTCTTTTATATTTTTAGAATTAAGAATACTTACATATACTTTTGCAAATTTTAAATCTGGTGTTACTTTTACTTTTGTAACACTTATTAAACCAGTAACATTTGGATTTTTTAATTTATTATCTATTATATTACTGATTTCTTTTCTGTATTCTTCATTTATTCTTTCATTTCTATTACTATTTGGCATAAAACTCTCTTTCCTTTCATAATTAGAATCAGAATTATATTAATTTGTAATTCCGATTCATTTAGACAAAAGTAATTTATCTCTTAATCTCTTCCATTACAAATGCCTCAATAGTATCTCCTACTTTAATATCATTATAATCTTCAATTTGAGCACCACATTCGAAGCCTTTTGATACTTCTTTTGCTTCATCTTTAAATCTTTTTAAAGTAGATAAATGACCTTCGTGAACTACTACATTATCTCTAATAATTCTAACTCCTGCATTTCTTTCAAGTTTTCCAGTAAGAACAAAGCATCCTGCAATTGTACCAACATTTGAAATTTTGAAAGTTTCTCTAATTTCCGCTGTACCAATAACTTTTTCTTCATATTTTGGTGCAAGCATTCCTTTTAATGCTGCTTCTACATCTTCAATTGCTTGATAAATTACTGAATATTGTTTTATTTCAACTTCATCTTTATCTGCCATTTCTTTTGCTGCTGGGTTTGGTCTTACATTAAATGCTATAATAATTGCATTTGAAACTTTTGCAAGTGTTACATCAGATTCGTTTACAGCTCCTGCTGCAGCATGAACAACATTTACTTTCACTTCTTCATTTTTAAGATTTCCTAATGATTGTTTTACTGCTTCTACAGATCCTTGTACATCTGCTTTTATTACTAAATTTAATTGTTTTAGCTTTCCTGCTTCCATTTGACTGAATAAATTGTCTAATGTTACTTTTGTATTTGAATTTATTGCTTTTTCTCTGTCTTGCATTTTTCTTCTTTCTATTAAGTGTTTAGCTGTTTTTTCGTCTTTTACTTCATAGAAAGTGTCTCCTGCTTGAGGTACGTCTGTTAATCCCATGATTTCAACTGGTGTAGATGGTCCAGCAGTTTTTACTTTCTTACCTTTATCATCTTTCATTGCTCTAATTCTACCAATTGAAGAACCAACAACTATTGTATCTCCTACGTCTAATTTTCCTCTTTGTACAAGCATTGTTGCAATTGCTCCTTTTGCTTTATCAAGTCTTGCTTCAATTACTGTTCCTTTGGCTTGTTTATTTGGATTTGCTTTTAATTCTAACACATCAGCTTGTAACAATACCATCTCTAATAATTGGTCAATGTTTTCACCTTTTTTAGCTGATATTGGTACATAAATTGTGTCTCCACCCCATTCTTCTGGAACTAATTCATAAGTCATTAATTCTTGTTTAACTTTATCTACATTTGCGTCTGGTAAATCTATTTTGTTTACTGCTACTATTATTGGTATTCCTGCTGATTTCGCGTGGTTAATAGCTTCAATTGTTTGAGGCATTACTCCATCATTTGCAGCTACAACTAGTATTGCTATATCTGTTATTTGAGCACCTCTAGCACGCATTGCTGTAAATGCTTCGTGTCCTGGTGTATCTAAGAATGTAATTTCTCTATCATTAATTTTTACCTTATATGCACCAATTGCTTGTGTAATTCCACCAGCTTCACCTTCTATTACATTTGTTTTTCTAACTGCATCTAAAAGTGAAGTTTTACCATGGTCTACGTGTCCCATAACTACAACAACTGGAGGTCTTACTTGTAAATCTTCTTCCTTATCTTCTGAATCATCAAATAAGATATCTTCCTCTGTTACGGTTTCTTTCTTAATAGCTTTTACACCAAATTCTTCTGATACTAAAAATGCTGTATCAAAGTCTAATTCGTTGTTTAATGTAGCCATTATTCCATATCCCATTAATTTTGTAATAACTTCAGATGCAGTCTTTTTAAGTTCAGCTGCTAAGTCTTTTACAGTAATTGTTTCTGGAATTGTTATTTCAGTTAATTTGAAGATTTTTTGCTTGCTTTCTCCACCATCTTTTTGTTTCTTCTTAGATTTTCTATTTCTTTGTGTTGATAAATCATAGTAATCTAGCATTCCGCCATCACTTTCATCATCAAACATACTAGATAATCTGTTTTGTTGTTTTAAGCTCTTTAATTTACCTTCATCAAAACTATTATTATTTCCTTTTTTGTTTTTAGATTTTTTATTTCCTCTATTCTCATCAAATTTACTGTTGTTTTTCATTTTATCAATTGATTTATTGAAATCTCTTGTATTTTCTTTTTCAACAACAGTATCTGCCATTATATTTTTTATGTTCTTCTCAATTCCTCTATCATCTAATGGTCTTCTTGCATTACCATTATTATTACCAAATCCTGATTTATTATTAAATCTATTATTATTTGGTCTGTTCATGTTGTTTTGACCATTTCTGAAGCCATTTTGACCTCTTCTATCATTATCAAAATTTTGTCTTCTATCTCTATTTTCAAAACCTTGATTTTGTCTTCTATCTCTACCTTCAAACCCTTGATTTGTTCTTCTATCTCTTCCTTCAAATCCTTGGTTTTGTCTTCTTTCTCTGTTATCAAAATTTGATTTATTTTCTCTACTTGCAAATGAATTTCTTTCTTTATCATCAACATTTGTATTATCATCTGATTTTTCTGTGTTTTTAAGAGCCTCTTCTTTAACAACTTTATTAGATTTTTCTTGAACTACATCAGTTTTTTCTGGTTTTGCTTCCTCTTTTTTAGGTTTTAATCCAAACAATTCGTTTACAGTCATTGGTTTGGTTTGTTTATTTCTATAAACAATGTTATAATCTTTATTTTGTTTTCTTTCTACAAAACCTATGTTATTATTTTTTGTATCTTTAACTTGTTTTTCTGCCTTTTTTTGAGCAGCATCATTTTCTGTTATTATTACTTCTCTTCTAATAATAACAGGCGCTTTTTCTTCTTCTTTTTTAGAAGCTTTATTACTTTCCTTTTTAACTGCTTCTTTTTTAGGTTTATCTTTTTTCTCTTCAGACGTTTTTGTTTTTCTACCTTTTAAACTATCTTCTATTCTTTTAGCATCTTCATCTGATACGCCACTCATATGGCTTTTTGCTTCAATGTTTAATTCATTTGCTTTTTCAATTATTTCTTTACTGGTTAAGCCTAGCTTTTTAGCTATTTCATGTATTTTTATCTTACCCAATAACTTCACCCCCATTATAAATCTTTCTTATTTCGTTTGCTAAATTTACATCTTTTACTGCAAAAGTTGCTTTGTTTTCTTTTCCAATTGCTTTGCTTAACTCTTCAATTGTTCCATCTATTATAATTGGAATATTATACTCACAACATAATTTTTTGAACTTTTCTTTTGTTCTTTCAGAGCTTTCCAATGATACAATTATTAAATTTGCTTTTCTTTTTTCTATTTCTTCTTTTACGCTATCTGCTCCAAAAGATATTTTCCTTGCTCTTGCAGACAGTCCGAAGTAAACCTAATATTTTTTTATTAATCAATATTACACCTCTTATTTTTTATTTGTCCTTTAAAATATACTTTAGGTAAAGTTATTTTATTCTTCTGTTGTTAACGTTTCTTCTTTTATTTCATCATTTTCTGTATTTTTTTCTTCATCAATTTCTACTTTTTCTGCGTCTTCATTTTGTGCTTGTTCTAACATTTCTCTAAATTGAGATTCTGATTTAATATCTATTTTCCAATTTGTTAATCTTGCTGCAAGTCTTGCATTTTGGCCTGATTTTCCAATTGCTAAAGATAGCTGATCATCTGGTACAATTACTTGTGCAAATTTTTCTTCTTCTTTTATATCTACAGCTAATATTTTTGCTGGTAATAAACTTGCAGAAATATATATTGCTGGATCTTCGTTCCATTCAATTACGTCTATTTTTTCTCCATTTAATTCATTTATTACATTTTGAATTCTAACACCTTTTTGTCCTACACATGAACCAACTGGGTCAATGTTAGGATCTGGAGAATAAACTGCAACTTTGCTTCTATATCCTGGATCTCTAGAAACACTCTTTATTTCTATAACTCCTTCATATATTTCTGGAATTTCAAATTCTAATAGCTTTCTTACAAAATCAGGATGGCTTCTTGATACTAGCACTTGTGGTGCTCCTTTTGCTCCTCTTTCTACATCTAATACATATCCTTTTACTTTATCATTTACTCTATATGTTTCAGTAGGAATTTGTTCCTTTGTAGGCATTACTCCTTCTAGCTTTCCTAAGTCTAATATTACTATATTTTTATCAGCTTTTTGAACTAGTCCAGTTACTATTTCTCCTTTTCTATCATTAAATTCTGTATAAATTATATCTCTTTCTACTTCTCTTAATTTTTGAATAATAACTTGTTTTGCTGTTTGTGCAGCGATTCTTCCAAAGTTCTTAGGAACTATTTCTATTTCAACTTTATCTCCTACTTTTAAGTCTTTGTTGATTTTTTGTGCATCTTTTAAACTGATTTCTTGAACTTCATCTCCTGCTTTTTTTACAACATCTGTTATACTATATATATGTGTTGCTCCTGTTTTTCTGTCCATTTCAACTTTTACATTTTCTAAGGAATCAAAGTTTCTTTTATATGCTGTAACTAATGCTGTTTCTATTGCTTCTAATACATATTCTTTTTTAATTCCTCTTTCTTTTTCTAAATCCTCTAATGATAATATTAATTCTTTATTATCTATTGCTTTCATTTTTATTCCTCCTTATATTATTGTGCGCCCGTTTAAAACTGGAACCTATTGGCGCATTTCGGTCAATTTAAACCCAGAACTAACTGACCATTTCGGTCAATCTAAACCCGGAACCAACTGACCGTTTCTTAAAAATAAACTGTTTTTATTTGTGATATATTCTTCCTATCTACTTTTATTTCATCTTCTATTACTATTTGATTTTCATCAAAGTCCTTTAATATTCCAATGTACTCTTTTTTATTATTTTCATCTTTTTTGAACAATTTAACTTGAACTTTATTTCCAATGTTTTGTTCTAAATGAATATCTTTTCTTAGGATTCTCTCAACTCCTGGAGATGATACTTCTAAAAAATATTGTTCTTTTATTGGATCTTCTTTATCCAAATCATCCATTATTGCATTATTTACTTTTTCGCAATCATCTAAATCTATTCCTTCTGGCTTATCAATAAATATTCGCAAAAAATAATTTGGTCCTTCTTTTGCATATTCTACATCATATAGAGTGTATCCAAGGCTTTCTATTTTGCCTTTTAATAGGCTTTCTACCTTTTCTTCTATATTTGCCATAAATCCTCCTTCTTTATACTAATTAAGAGTGGGATTTGTTCCCACTCTTCTGATAATTATTTTGCTTTAATTATTATACCCAATTTTTGCTAAAAAAGCAAGGGTTTTAGTAAATTTTTTTATACTTTTTGTTTTTCTGTTTCATCATCTTTTTTTACATCACTGATTTTAATACTTCTAACGTGATTAATTTTTTCCCATTTTGTGTTTCTTTTAAATAAACATTTAAAGTTAATTACCATCCATGTTCCTAGAAATATTGGATAAAATACTAATCCTTTAATCATTGGCTTTATTGGTCTTTTATCAATTGCCATTGTAATAATTGCTGTTAATATTGGTAGTAATATTGCTGGAACTAAGTATTGTAAAATTGTTATAGCAAATTGCATTCCAGTCATTCCTTCTGCTAAGAATATTATGAAATTTGCTAAAATTACTATTAATGTTGCAACAAACATTGGTAATGTACCTATAATATATAATAAACCGTCAAAATTCATAAATGTTTTATTTTCTTTAATCGCAACTGCAAGTGCTTTTGTATATCTTGCTAAACATTGTATATGTCCTACTGTCCATCTTGATCTTTGTGACCAGCTTTGTTTAAATCCTACTGGTTGTTCATCATAAACGATTGCATCTGTAGACCAACCTAATTTTCTTCCATCTATTATTCTTTTTAAAGAAAACTCAATATCTTCAGTTAATGTTTGTGTATCCCAACCTGTTGGTTTTACTATATCAAATCTAACCATAAATCCTGTACCATTTAATAATGGTGAAAGACCTATATTATATCTTGCTAAATGATAAAATCTATGCATTGTCCAATAGAATAAAGCATATCCAGCTGATATCCAGCTATCTGTTGGATTTTTTATATCTCTATATCCTTGTACAACATCTTCTCCTTGGCATAGTTTTTTATTCATATTTTTAATGAAGTTTTTATCTACTATGTTGTCGGCATCAAAAACAAAGAAGGCATCATATGGTGCATCTTCTTTAATTTTTTGTTGTAAAAACCAATCTAATGCATACCCCTTTGTTTTCTTTGTTTCATCGAATCTTTCAAGAACTATTGCACCTAATTCTTTTGCAACTTTTGCTGTATTATCTGTACAATTGTCTGCAATTACATAGATATCATATAATTCTTTATTATAAGTTTGATTATTTAAACTTTCTATTAAGTTTCCAATTACTTCTTGTTCATTGTGTGCTGGTATTATTGCCATAAATCTATGGTCTTTTTTTATCAGCATTGGCTTTTCTTTAAATTTTATTAAAGCACATAAACTTATTGCTACTTGATATATCCAAAATATTGTTAATAGCCAAGTTAGTGCTTCTTTTAGTATATATAAATATTCCATTTTTTACCCCTTTTTAATAATATTTATTATTAATACTATTATGCTATCTTATCTATTATACTATGTTTTATTTGTTTTTGCAACTATTTTTTGGTAATTTTGGGCAAAGAATGGAAAAAGATTAGATTTATTTTATTAATCTAATCTTTTATGCTTTATTTCCTTCTTTCATATTCAATTATTATCTCTTCGCCTTTATTAGTGAATATATGAACTTTTAATTCATCTGTAGCATCAAATTTTGTTAAATTAAAGGTTTGTGAATAATTTACTATTTTATTATATTCTGCTGGTAAACTATATCCACCATCTCCATCACTTCTCATAGCTGGCTCAAATCTTTTTCCATCTGAAGTTTCTACATATTCTTTTTGCAATGCTATCATATCAGATATTTTTTTAGGCGGTCTTTGATTAAGCAAATCATAATCAACTTTGTCTGTTGTTGTTTCTGGAATACTTATTTTAAATGCTGTATTTGAAAGCGTTGCACTTCCAACCTTTGTTTTACTATCATTACATGATTTTACTCTATAAATCACTGTTTCTCTATTATACATTTCTTCAGGCACATTTAATTCAAAACTCCAATTTCCCATATATGCATCTTTAAACGAACCGTCCATACCAATTCTGTTTATTACTTTAGTAAATGTTACATATAACTTTTTAGATTTTGGAAATCTATGTTCTTCTGATCCATAAGCAGTTAAATGGAACATTATTTCATGGTCATTAATTATTTCTGGCGTCATACCATATCCACCCCAAAATAAAGGATGTTCATTTGGATGTCCTGTTTTCTTGCTTTCTTCATACATAATTTTTTCTTGTTCACGTGTTAAAAATACTATTTCATTATTTTCATCAACAATTTTCATATCATATGGTTGAAGATTTGCCATATTTTTTATGTCATATTTATTATCTAATTTTATCTTGAAGTTCATATCCAAATTATAATCATCTATCAAAAATGAATCTACTGAAATCTCTATTCCATCAGCATTAATATATTGTGGTTCAACATTTTCAATATATCCATTATCTACTGCTGTTTGAACACCATCACTTGAATTTCCACCAAATATATTATTAAAAAAGTTTCCTATATCTTTTGCAAATACTATGCCTGTTGTTGCAACCACTAAACAAGCTGCTATTCCAATTCCTTTACTTATATTTCTTTTTTTATTTTTCATAACTACTATCTCCTCTTCTTTCATTCGAGATATAGCTATTTTGAATTTTATTCTTTCTTTTAACTCATCATTCATTACTATAATTCTCCTTTATTTAATTGTTTTTGAATTCTTTTACGTATTCTATGTAATCTTGTTTTTACATTAGATTGTGAAATATCAAATTCTTCAGCTATATCTTTTATGGATTTAGATAAATAATAGTATGAATTAATTATTTTTATATCTATGTCTTTTAAGTTTTTTAAACTATTTTTTAACTTCTCTATTTCTTCTCTTTCTTCTTCAAATAATTCATTTTCTTGTATCTCTATTACGTTCTCATAATCACTTATATCTACTGAATAGTGCATTTTTCTTAGTTTTTCTTTTACTAGATTTCTTGTTATACCTGCAATGAATGCATCCAAAGCATATATATTCTTATTATCATTATATTTTTTCCATAAAATAAAAAATGTATCTATCAATATTTCTTCTTTATCCTCTGGACTTAGTAAATTTTTAGATGCATTATTTGCTATTGTTCTAACATAATTAGAATACTCATCTACTATTCTATCTAAATCTAATTTTCCATTTGTTATATATTTTTCTATTACTTCCTTGCTCAATTCTTTTCTCCTTTAATAAGATATCTTACACTTTTATAATGTCTTATTTTCAAAAAAAGTTACACTTTATTTAAAAAAAGATTAGATTTATTTATCTAATCTTTTTTGCCTTATTTATTGTTTTTGTTTTTTATTAAATCATTATTTTCCATTTTAATTTTCCCCTCTCTTTTATTCTTTTTTATTATACCATAAATTTCTTGTTTTTTCAACATTTTGACGTTTCCTATATTTTCTCCGTTTTTATAAATATTGATAAAAAAATGCAAAAAATCAAATAACATACAATAGGAATTTCAGTTGTAATAGATAACAACAATGTTACAGAAAACACTAACACACATATTTTAGATTTTAGTGTTTTCTTTCCAAAATCAATCATTGAGTTAATAATCATAACACTTATGCAAGTTGAGACACCTTTTAGAAAATGTTTAATTATTTCATTGTTTAAAAATGTATCCATTGAAAAAGAAATGATTAATATTACCATAAACGGAAAAAAACAAAATCCCAAAGTTGCAAACATTCCACCCAAAAATCCATCTATTTTATTACCTATAAAAGCAATTGTATTTACTATTGCTGCACCTGGTCCACACCTTCCTATTGTTATGGCATCTAAAACATCTTCATTTGTAATTAATTTTCTTTTTGTAACTAATTCATTTTCAAAAATTGGAATCATTGTAACAAGATTCCCAAACATCTGAATTCCCATTAAACTAAACAAATAAAACAACTTCATTAAACTTATAAATCTTTTCATTTTTTCTAACCTTCCTTTCTTTAACGGTACAAAACCTTTTAGAAAACAATTGAACAAATACTTTTCAAACTTTCCATCTCCTACATATTAAAACTAAATACTATTCCTATTACTCCAGAAATTGCCATATAAATTAGGGGATGTAATTTTTTCTTTTTCATACAAAAATAAAGACTAATACCTAATAAAATCACCTTAAAATTCAATTGATTTGAGTTTGTTAATACAGTATTTTTTATTACTGTAAAACAGCTAACCAAGATAGTTGCATATGTTGATGCTCTTATTAATTTAAGTGCTTTGTTTACTCTTTTATTATCTTTAAATTTGTCAAATAATTTATATACAAAGTACATACTAACTATAGCTGGAATCACAAAAGAAATTGTTGCAACGATTGAACCAATTATTCCACCTACTTTTTCTCCAACATAAGTTGCCATATTACATACAAGTGGTCCGTGGTGTCATTTGTGAAATTGTAATCATCTGATTAACCTCAACATAGTTAAACCAATTAGTTTTATCTGCTAACTCAAATATATATGGTAGTGTTGCAAATCCACCGCCAAATGAAAATGCTCCTATCTTTAGAAATTCTAAAATTAATTGCATATATAACATAAAAACACACTTCCTTTTACTATAACTTTAATTAAATTATAGTATCAAAAGTGTGTTATGTTAAATATATATTAATTATCTTAGCATAACTAAAAGTTATGTTGTATTTCTTTTATTAAATCGCTTAACTCTTTGAATTTATTATCTTTGATATAGTAAATTCCAAATTCTGACTTTGGTATATCGATATCAAGTTGTAGTTCTTTTATTTCTTCTTTCTCTAATTCTTCTCTAAGATATTCTTTTGTTATAAAACCTATATTTGAACTATCTTTTACAAGTTTTACCATTGTTGTAGAATCTACTCTTTTTATAATTGGCTTTATATTATTTTTTTCTAATACTTCTAGCACTTTTTCTAATGAACTAGAGTTATTTCTTGGTATATATAAGATTTTATTATCTAATAGTTTTAATTCTTTATGTTTTCCAAAATTAACTTTGTTGCCACATATAAATATATCTTCTAAATCTCCTAATTTTATGTACTTTGTATTGGAATTTGCTTTATTATACTTCTTAACTATTACTAAATCTAATTCGCCATTTTCTAGCTTTTGGAACATTTTATCTGTATTTGAATTCTCTATGATAACTTCATTATCTTTATATGTTTTATAAAATTCTAAAATACTTGTACTTAGTAACTTGCTCATTAAAGTATTATATGTTCCAAGTTTTATATTTCTTTTTGTTTCAAAACTTTTTTCAATTTTTTCTAATTCATCCATTATAGGTTTTAATTGATCATAAAGCTTTTTACCGTTTTTTGTTAATTCCATATTTTTTCTATTGAATAGTGTTGTATTAAGCTCATTTTCTAGTTTTTTAATTTGTTTTGAAACAGCGGGTTGTGAAATAAATAACTTTTCACTAGCTCTTGTTATACTTTTTTCATCTGCTACTATTACAAATAATCTATATAATGTTTCATTACCAAATTTCATATATTTTTCCTCCATTGTATGAAGCATGTGCAGATTGATGATTTTATTAATTTTTGGTGGAGGTGAGGAGAGTCGAACTCCTGTCCATAACACCTTCCATAAGAACTTCTACAAGTTTATTTTGTCTTTTTTATTCATTTAGTTTTCGCCGGCAAACAGGCTAAAACTAAATATAGCTTTTTAAAATACCTACTACTTTAAAAGCAAAAGTAGCTTTGTTTCCCACTAATACGGCACTTTATCAAAACTTGTGGGGAGTTTTATAAAGTGTAGCTGCACCTAGGCAGCTAATGCTAATTCTTCTCTATCAGCGTTTATATTTATTTTCTCGCTTTTATAGTGGCCAACGAGAATCCACTACTTGCTATTCTTACTTCTAGTGCAATGTCGAAACCATTACACCCCCATGGTTTTATTACTATTATATTATAACATGTTTTTTTATATTTGTATATATTTTATAGTAAACATTTTTATCTATCTACATATAATATTTTAGGTGATTTTTTATGAGTATTGTTAATACCTCTGTTCCATATAATTCTTTTTTATTAAGACAAAATTTAGATTCACTACTAAAAAGCTATCCTTTTTTAAATGTCCAAACTGTTGGTAATAGTGTTTTAGGTGAAGATATATTTGTTATAAAACTTGGTAGAGGTTCTAAACAGGTTTTTTATTCTGGTGCAATTCATCGGTAATGAATGGATTACCGCTCCTGTGCTAATGAAATTTATAGAAGACTATGCAGTAGCATATCAAAATAATACTAGTTTATTTGGTTACAATGTACGTAATCTATTTAATTCTGTTTCTATTTATGTTATGCCAATGGTTAATCCTGACGGCGTAAATTTAGTAACTAATGCTATTCCAACTAATTCTGTTGCTTATAATAGAGCACTAGATATTTCAAGAAACTATCCTTCTATTCCTTTTACATCTGGATGGAAGGCTAATATTCGAGGAATTGACTTAAATCTTCAGTTTCCAGCTGGTTGGAATGAAGCAAGAAGAATTAAGTATTCACAAGGATTTACTGCACCAGCTCCTCGCGATTTTGTTGGTTTTGGTCCTTTAACAGAACCAGAATCTCTTGCAATTTATAATTTTACTTTAACACATAATTTTAGTTTAGTTATAGCATATCATACTCAAGGTCAAGAAATTTATTGGAATTTCCAGAACATCAATCCTCCACGTGGACTAGATATTGCTAATCAATTTGCTGTTGTTAGTGGTTATTCTGTGGAAAACGTTCCTTTTAATTCTAGCTTTGCTGGTTATAAAGATTGGTTTATTCAAGATTATAATAAACCCGGATATACAATTGAAGCAGGTCTTGGTCAAAACCCGCTTCCTATTTCTCAATTTGATGAAATTTATCAAGATAATTTAGGCATTTTAGTTTTAGGTGCTGTGCTATAAAAAAACGGTCAATCTAAACCCGGAACCAATTAACCGGATTTAATTGACCGATTATTATTTTATTTGCTTAAACATTTATCTAATGCTTCAATAATCCACTTTTTATCCATATCTTGACCAATGAAAACTAGTTTCATTATTCTGTCACCATATTTTTCATCCCAATCATTCATTATACTTGGGTTTTGTAGTTTTATTTCTGCTTGTTCTTTTTCTGGAAGTGATGCTATCCATTGTCCTGCAGGTGCTGCACTTATTTGTTTTCCAGATTGTTCAAATACATAAGACAAGTCTGGTTCATCTTTAAACCAAATTATTCCTTTACATCTAATTATATTTTTAGGGAAATTTGTAGCAAATTTATCAAATTCATCTTTGTTAAATGGTTGTCTTCTAAAATAAACAAATGTACTTATACCATATTCTTCTGTTTCGCCTTCTCCATGATGATGGTGGTGATGTCCATGTTCGTGATGATGTTCATCGTGCTCATGTCCGTGTTCATCATGATGTTCGTGTTCTTCATCATGTTCATCTTCTTTTTCATCATCGTCATCATCTTCATTATCCATTCTGTTTAATTCTTCTATCCATGCTGCTGATGTAGAAGCTTCTTCAAAATCAAATGAATTAGTATCTAATATTTTACTTACATCTACTTTTCCATAATTTGTTTCTATTATTTCAGCTTTTGGTTGAAGACTTCTAATTATTGCTTTTACTTTATTTAATTCCTCTTCTGACAAATCATCAACTTTGTTTAATACTATTTTATTACAAAACTCAATTTGTTGTATTAACAAGTTTTCAATATCTTCATCGTCTATATCTTCTTTTACAAGATTATTTCCACAGTTAAACTCATCTCTTAAACGCAATGCATCTACAACTGTTACAACATTATCTAATCGACAAATTTGTGGTAAACCATACTGAGTTGTTTGTTCTGATAATACTGTAATTGTTTGAGCAATTGGTAAAGGCTCACATACGCCACTTGCCTCTATTAAAATATAATCAAATTTTTTTGTTTTAATTATATCTACTATTTGTTGCATTAAATCTACTTTTAATGTACAACAAATGCATCCATTTTGAAGTGGAACTAAACTTGAATCTTCTTCTTGAACAACTCCACCTTTTGCAATTAAATCTGCATCTATGTTTACTTCCCCTATATCATTAACTATTACTGCTACTTTATATCCTTCTTGATTATTTAATACATGATTTATTAATGTTGTTTTTCCTGCTCCTAAATATCCTGTTAATAATGTAATTGGCACTACTTTATTTTCACTCATTTTTCTTCTCCTATCTATCTTATTATCTTGCACCAAAATTGCCAAATGACCCCGGCCCCAATGTCAATAATTGCAATTTTATTCTATTTCATCATTGCAGTCTTCAAATTGACTATTATATAGTTCTGCATAAAATCCATTTTTAGCAAGTAATTCTTCGTGATGTCCTTGTTCTACAATGTCTCCATGATTCATTACAAGAATTAAATCTGCATTTTTTATTGTTGATAATCTATGTGCAATTATAAAACTTGTTCTACCTTTCATTAAATTATCCATTGCAGATTGAATTTGTAATTCTGTTCTTGTATCTATTGAGCTTGTGGCTTCATCTAATATTAGAATTTTTGGATCTGCCAAAATTACTCTAGCTATTGTAAGCAATTGCTTTTGGCCTGCTGAAACATTACTTGTTTCCTCATTTAATATAGATTTATATCCATTTGGTAGAGTCTTTATAAAATGATGAACATGTGCTGCTTGGGCAGCTTTAATTATTTCATCATCAGTGGCATCTTCTCTTCCATATTTTATATTTTCTTGTACAGTTCCACTAAATAGCCACGTATCTTGAAGTACCATTCCAAAAGTTTTTCTTAACTCTCCTCTATCAAATTCTTTTATATTTTTTCCATCTACAAGTATTTCTCCATCTAATACATCATAAAATCTCATTAATAGTTTTACCATTGTTGTTTTACCTGCACCAGTTGGACCTACGATAGCTATTTTTTGACCTGGTTTAACTTTTGCATTAAAGTCATTTATAACTATTTTTTCGCTTGAATAACCAAATTTTACATGCTTAAATTCTATACTTCCTTTTACATTTGATGTATCTGTAATTCCATTTAATGTTTTTACTTCTTCTGCTTCTTCTAAGAATTCAAATATTCTTTCTGCAGCTGCCATCATAGACTGAATCATGCTAGATACTTGTGCTATTTGCCCAATTGGCTGTGTAAATTGTCTATTATATTGTATAAAGCTTTGTATATTTCCAACAGTAATTCTTCCATTTATAGCAAAATATCCTCCTGCAACAGCAACTCCAACATAACCAATGTTTGCTATAAAATTCATTAATGGATGCATTAATCCAGATAAAAATTGTGCTTTCCAACCTGCTTTATATAATTCATCATTTTGCTTTTTAAATTTCTGAATTGCTTTTTCTTCTCCATTAAATGCTTTTACTATATTTAAACCACCATATATTTCTTCTACTTTTCCATTTACATGACCCAAATAATCTTGTTGTTTTTTAAAGAATTTTTGTGATTTTTTTGCAATTATACCTACTAATATTCCTGATACTGGTAATATAATTAGTGATATTAAAGTCATTTCCCAACTTATAGTAAACATCATGATTAGTATTCCAATTATTGTACACAAAGATGATAATACTTGTGTAACACTTTGGTCTAAATTCATACTTAATGTATCTATATCATTTGTTATAATTGATAAAACTTCTCCATTTGTTTTCTTATCAAAATAATTCATTGGAAGTTTATTTATTTTTTGTGCTAATTCATTTCTTAATTTATATGTAAGGTTTTGAACAACACTTGTCATAGTAAAGCCTTGTATTACAGAGAATAACGTACTTATAATGTATAAGACTAATAATGTTAGTAAGATTTGTCCTATTACACTAAAATCAATTCCTGCTCCTCCAGTAAATTTACTTACTAAACCGTTAAATATTTCTGTTGTAGCATTCCCAAGTATTTTTGGTCCTACTATTGTAAAAACAGTACTTGCAATAGTAAATAATAAAACAATTAAAAGTCTTCCTTTATATTGTGACAAATACTCTTTGAATAGTTTTTTGGCTGTTTTCTTAAAATTTTTAGGTTTTACAACTACTTTTTGTTTTCCCATTGGTCCTGGCATTATACATCACCTCCCAATTCTTTTTCAGAAAGTTGAGATAATGCAATTTGTCTGTATGTTTCATTATTTTTCATCAATTCTTCATGTTTACCTATTCCTACAACTTTTCCTTCTTCAAGTACTATAATTTGGTCTGCATTCAAAATAGTACTTATTCTTTGAGCAACTATTATAACTGTTTTGTTTTTAGTTTTTGTACTTAATGCCTCACGAAGTTTACTATCTGTTTTAAAATCTAAAGCTGAAAAGCTATCATCAAATACAAAAATTTCCGGATTTTTAGCTATAGCTCTTGCAATGGCTAATCTTTGCTTTTGACCCCCTGAAACATTATTACCACTTTGGGCAATTTTATCTTGATATTTATTTGATTTAGATTCTATAAATTCTGTAGCTTGTGCAATTTGGGCAGCTTCTTTCATTATATCATCTGACATATTTTCATCTGAATACTTAATGTTAGATTCAATAGTTCCAGAGAATAATACTCCTTTTTGTGGCACTAAACCTATTATATCTCTTAAATCTTTTTGTTTTACTTCTTTTATATTAACACCATCAACTAATATTTCGCCTTCTGTTACATCATAAAATCTTGGAATTAAATTTACAATTGTTGATTTACCGCTTCCTGTACTACCAATAATTGCAGTAGTTTCACCTGGTCTTGCTGTAAAATTAATATCTTCTAAGATTTCTGTGTCTGCATCTGGATATCTAAAAGAAACATTTTTAAATTCCACTAATCCTTTTTTAGTAGAATCAAATTCTTTTGTTATTTCTTTATCTTTTATACTTGGCTCTGTTTCTAATATTTCATTTATTCTTTTTGCAGAAACAGCTGCTCTAGGCAACATTATTGATAACATTGATATAAATAAAAAGCTTATTAATATTTGCATTGTATATTGAATAAATGCCATCATATCTCCAACTTGTAATATACCTTCATCTACACCATGTCCACCATTCCATATAATTAGTATCATAATTGAATTCATAATAAACATTAATAATGGAAACATTAATGACATTGTTCTACTTACAAATACATTGGTTTTCTTTAAATTAAGATTTGCTTCATCAAATCTTTTTTCTTCTCTTTTTTCTTTGTTAAATGCTCTAATAACTGGAATACCATTTAGTATTTCTCTAGATACTAAGTTTATTTTATCTATTAATGATTGTAATTTCTTAAATTTAGGCATAGCAATAATAAACAAAGTTCCAATGATAAATAGTATTGCAAGTATCGCAACACCAATAATCCATGCCATAGAATTATCACTTTGTGTAGACACCTTAATAAATGCACCAATTCCCATAATTGGAGCATAGAAAATAACTCTAAACATCATTGTTATTAATTGTTGAATTTGTTGTATATCATTTGTGCTTCTTGTTATTAAAGAAGCTGTACTAAACTCAGTTAATTCTGAACGAGAAAAACTTAGAACTTTTTTAAATACTTTTTCTCTTAAGTTTTTTCCAAGTTTTGCCGCAACTTTTGATGACAAGAATATTATTAGTATTGCACAAGCCATACTAACTAAAGCTACACCTAACATTTGGAAACCAGTATTTAAAATAAATCCAGTTGTTTCTTCATTTGGATTTAATGCTGCTTGCTGAATACCTTCATTAACTATTTTAGATGTAAAATCTGGTAATGATAAATCAGCCCATGCTTGCAGCCATAATAGCAGTATTATTAATAATACTGCTATTACTGATTTTTTTAAAAATTTTAATAATTTTAGCATAAATAATCTCCGCCTTACATCTTTCTAAATACACCTGCAACTTTTCCTAATATTTCGCAATTAGGAACAATAATAGGATCCATAGTGCTATTTTCTGGTTGAAGTCTAATATGATCTTTTTCTTTATAAAAAGTTTTTACTGTTGCTTCATCACCAATTAAAGCTACTACTATTTCTCCATTGTTTGCAGAGTTTTGTCTTTTTACTAATATATAATCCCCATCTAAAATACCAGCTTCTATCATGCTTTCTCCTCTAACTGTAAGCATAAAGCTTTCTGAGTTTCCAACAAAATCAATTGGAATTGGGAAGGTATCTGTTATATTTTCAACAGCAAGTATTGGCTCTCCAGCTGTGATTTTACCAATAATTGGTACATCTACTAATTCTTTTTGTGTATAGAAATCTTTGCTAGATGTTAATTTTGATTCACCAGAACCACCTTTTAATAATCTTAATGTTCTACCTTTTTTATCTTGTTTTTTGATATAACCTTTTTCATCAAGTCTTGCTAAATACCCATGTACAGTAGCTGTTGAGTTTAATCCTACTGCTTTTCCTATTTCTCTAACTGATGGTGGGTATCCTTCTGTTAATATTTGTTTTTCAATAAATTTTAATATTGCTTTTTCTCTTTTATTAAGTTCTTGTTTTTTTCTAGGCATTTTTTCATCACTCCTATTTCTATATTTTTTCATATAATATCACACAAACAAAAAAATGTCAAACATTTTTTTGGATTTTTTAATTTTTTTATTTTTACAATTCACAGTTAAAGTTTTATTTGCCCTGCCTATGGGGAAAGATATTTATTTTTTGCCGTTCTCCCCATTCTAAATTTTCTAATGAAAGCAAAGCTTTCTAGAAAATTTGAACGGTCCCCCCGAGCCACTTAAAAAATAAATATCTTTCCCCGGCGCGGGCTTTAAGATTCATACTGTGAATTGTAAAAATAAAAATAAAAATATATAAAGAAAGCAAAAAAAAGCTTGAAAAAAAAATAATTCTATTATATAATATTAACATAAAGTTTCGATTATGTTCATAGTGTATATGAACTAAAAAACTTTAAATATATTAAAGGAGTCTTGTGTATGGCTACTAAGTTTTTTATTCTCAGCAGCAATGCTCTTGCAGCCACTCCCAATTCATGCTTACGGTTTGATGACAATATAGTCGTTATTCCTGGCATATCAATTGATGAGCTGCAGGAAATGGCAAAGCAGTATAACACAAAGGGAAAAAATGCACAAAAGGTGCTCAAGTACCTTGACAGTTTCAGTTTTCGTGAACTTACTTCAGAAACTGGAGTAAAACAGATGAATGGAGGTTATTTACGCGTAGAATATGGATTTAAGGATGTAAAAGTTCCTGTAGAGACTAACTCGAATTCTGAACTAAGAAGATTGCAGATTGCAATCGGTCTTAGTGAAGAAAAACCAAAAAGGCCGGTCATTCTTATTAGTAAGAATACTGCTTTCAGGCTTAAAGCCAAATCTGTAGGCATTAAAGCCATGGATTATAAAGATGAGGTTTTCCCTGCTCTTGATGAGCAGTATAAAGGAAGAGTACATGCTACTATTTCTTATGAAAACTTGGAAGCTTTTAAATCCGAAAATCAGATTGATATCAAAAAAATTCATAAGAGCTCTACCTTTGAATGGGTACCTAATGAGTTCGTTGAATTATATGATGCCAATAATCCTTACAACGTTCAGCTTGGACGTTACAACGGCGAAAACATTGTTGGTCTCAACTTTGAGAAGTATTACCCCTACGGCATAATAGCCAAAAACGCTGGACAGGTTATGCTTATTGAGGCAATGCTCACAAATTGCAGTGAAGCACCAATCGTTATAGTAAAAGGCGGAGCTGGTACTGGTAAAACTTACCAAACACTCGCATGTGCCCTTGATCAGACTGTTGAAAACAACACGTATGATTCTATAATGATTTCGACTTCAGTTGCTACTGTTGGCGGTGAGGAAATAGGTTTTCTCCCTGGAGAGATTGAAGACAAGTTCTCACCTCATATTGGTGGATTTAAGGATAATCTTCGTCTTCTTGTTAACGGAAGGAATAAAAAGAAAAATAAGGATATGGACAATACAGATAATACCTTCTATTACTATGAAAAAGGCATTATCCAGATGCAGCCTATTGGATTTTTCCGTGGACGTACAATTGTTGATACCTTTATCATAATTGACGAAACACAGAATATCCATCCAGATGACATTAAGTCCATTGTTTCTCGTGTTGGTGAAGGTTCAAAGATCGTCTTTTTGGGAGATCCTACCCAGATAGACAATCCGAAACTTGACGAACGTTACAACGGTTTGGTTTTCCTTTCTGAAAAAATGAAAGGATATTCCAAAGCATGGCAGATTACTTTGAATGATGAAGAATCTGTACGTTCAGAACTCGCAAAATACGCAGCCAAGATACTGTAAATGAATCCTTTAATATACTTTGATTAACATCATTGTATGTTATGCACAAAAAGAAGCCGGCATTACCGACTTCTTTTTTGTTTTTTGAGTTAAAAAAACTTAGCTTATATTTAACCAAGCTTTTTCTCTGGCTTTAAAGACTTTTTCGTTTTTTCATAGGCTTTGCAGATTTTTTCTATTTCTATATCTACAAGTATTCCATTTTCCACAAGAGAGTTTGAAAGATTCTCAAGAACATTTTTATGTTCTGTAAGAATAACTTCTGCAAGTTTATAAGCTTCTTTGATAATCTTATCAATTTCATCATTTAGCTTTTTTCTTGTTTCATTATCCATATCTTTTTCAAAGTTTCTCATTGAGAATTCAGGAATAAGCCCATATTCCAAGAGCATAGAACGTGCATTCTCTGTTGCCATGTTTAAATCTCCAGAAGCACCAGATGAATATACACCTGTATACATCTTTTCTGCAACACGTCCACCAAGTTCCATAGCAATCTCTTCAACAATTTCTTTATATCCCCAAAGATTATCCTTATAATCGCTGGAGTCAAAAACTGTAAGTCCAAGATGGTCTTCTGCAGGAATTATGCTGATAGCAAGAACATTGATTTTGAAAGCTTTAGTATTTACATACCTTCTAACCAAATAATGTCCCACTTCGTGATATGCTACAGAGTTTTTCATTTCACTGCTCATCTCGCTGAACCTTTTATATTCTTCTGCGAAATTGCTCAAAACTATTTCCTTTGTAACAATCTTTGATCCCTGCATCTTAGCAGCAGCCATAGATTTGTCAATCAAATCCAAGCTTACATCTGGATTGCTGGTTTCAGCATTAAAACAAGATGCAATCTTAATGATAAAATTTACAACCACGGGTGTTATAGAAACTCTGTGAATTTTTCTCAAATTTCTTATTTGCATTTTAAGCATAGGATATACTTCGTTATACTTAGGAACCTTAACCATAATAGTTTCGAATCTTCTCTTGAAAGCTTTATCCCTTTCAAAATACAAATAGTATTCCTCTGTAGATTGTGCCAGCAACTATGCCATTTACATCAAGCATCAAGATTTTTTTACCCTTAAGCTCTTCTACGCACTCACCTTTAGCAATTTTCCAGGCAAGATGCTCCATAATTGCAGTTTTTCCAACGCCAGGTTTTCCTACCAGGATACAATTCCTTTTTTTGTTCTTAAGCAAAACTTTCATAATTGCTTCTGTTTCCTTTTCTCTTCCTAAAATGGGAGAAGACTTAGTTACATCAGCATTTATGTAGCTTAAGCAGCTTTTAAGCTTTATAGGAATTTCGTAATAGTTTGATTCTTCTTTGCCTCCATACTGCTCCTCTGATAACAAAGGAAATTCATCCTCGATATTGGTTTCATTTTCCTCTTCCTCTTCATTATCATCTGCCTTATTATTGTTCCTTATACTTTCCATAATGCTATCAGATGCCATTTCAGCCAGGATTCCTTCGAAATATCTTCTTGCAAGGATAATATCTAAAAACCATTAGGTTATTTCTTATGTTTATCGAATAAATACTATTTTTATATAACTATAAATCAAAAACTAATATTATGAAATTTTTGTAATAGTAAATCATCAACTATTTCCTTAAATATGATTGAAAGTTTTCCATCTAAAATTTCGATTCTTAACACTTCTGCTTCAGATTTTTCAAGTATATTAATAACATTTTCTATTAATTTTGTATTTCTAATTATGCCTTCTCCAACAATAGATATCTTTGATACATCTTTTTTAATTACACTTTTTACTGTATTTTCTTCAATTGTTTTATTAACTTCTGTTCCTTCTTGTTCATTAAAAGTCGACTTTGTAATTATTGGAATATTGTATTTTTCCCCTATCTTTATAGATCTATCATGTAAAACTTTTGCTCCTTCATTTGAAATATCTATCATTTCTTTATAAGAAATACTTTTTAATTTTTTGGCATCCTTTACTTTATTTGGATCTGCTGTATATACACCATCTACATCTGAAAAGATTATGCATTTATCTGCTTCTAGAGCTGCAGCAACTGCTACTGCTGTGGTATCAGAACCACCTCTACCTAATGTTGATATATCATTATTTGAATTAACTCCTTGAAATCCTGCAACGATTACAATTTTTTCTTCTGCTAATTCTTTTTGAATTCTAAAAATATTTATATTCTCTATTATTGCACATTTATTAGCTATGCTACTTTTAATTCCAGCCTGCCAACCTGTTAAAGAAATTGCTTTATGTCCTAAATTATTTAATAGTATTGATAATTTTGCAATTGAAACTTGTTCTCCTGTTGAAACTAATGCTGCCATTTCTCTTTTATTTGGGTCATCTGCAAGTTCTTTTGCTTCATGTATTAATTTATCTGTTGTTTTTCCTTGAGCTGAAAGAATTACAACAATTTTTTTATACTTTTTTTTAAATTCAATTACCTTGTCTGCTACTAGTTTTAACCTTTCATTATCTGCAACAGAACTACCACCAAATTTTAAAACAACTATTTTATCTTCCATATTGCCAACATTCCTTTCCATTTTTTTTACTTTTGAATAAAAAAATATATAGAGCAATTATTGCTCTATATATTTTATGAAAAAACGGTCAGTTGGTTCCGGGTTTGTTTTGACATAAATCGGTCAATTTAAACCCGGAACCAATTGACCGGAACCAACTGATCGCGTTATTGTTTTAAATAGCTTTCTATAAATCCATCTATATCTCCGTCCATTACTGCTTGAACATTTCCTACTTCGTAGTTTGTTCTATGGTCTTTTACCATGGTATATGGGCAAAATACATAAGACCTAATTTGGCTTCCCCAAGCTATATCCATTTGAACTCCTTTTAAATCTTCTATTTTGTCTTTTTGTTCTTTTTCTTTTAAATCCATCAATTTTGATTTTAACATTTTCATTGCGGTTTCTCTATTTTGTATTTGCGAACGTTCTGTTTGACACGCTACAACTATATTTGTTGGAATATGTGTAATTCTTACAGCAGATGATGTTTTATTTATATGTTGTCCTCCAGCACCTGATGCTCTGTATGTATCTATTCTTAAATCATCTGGGTTTATTTGAATATCTATATCATCAGTAATCTCTGGTAAAACTTCAACTGAAGCAAATGATGTATGACGTCTTCCTCCACTATCAAATGGCGATATTCTAACTAATCTATGTACTCCCATTTCACTTTTCATATATCCATATGCATTTTCACCTATTATTTCAAAGGTTACGCTTTTTATTCCCGCTTCTTCTCCTTCTAAATAATCAAGTTCTTTTACTTCATATTGATTTTTTTCTGCCCAACGTGTATACATTCTATATAGCATTTCTGCCCAGTCTTGCGATTCTGTTCCGTCCTGCTCCTGGATGAATTGTAAGAATTGCATTGTTTGCATCATATTTACCTGATAACATTGTCTGCAATTCTAATTTTTCTACTTCTTTTTGTAATTTAGAAGTAGTTTTTATTACTTCTTTTTTTATTTCTTCATCAAACTCTTGCTGAACAAGTTCTGATAATTCTTCAATGTTTTGTATTTCATTTTTTAATTCTAAATATGTTGTACATATTTTTTTATTACTTTTTATTTTAGATAATATTTCATCTTTTTTATCATTGTTTGTCCAAAATCCTTCTTGCATAGTTGTTTCTTCTAATTCTTTTAATTCTTCTTGCTTTGCTTTTATGTCAAAGTGACTCACCCAATTCTTGTAATTTTTCTATTAATGCTTTTATAACTTTTTCATTTTCTTCTAGCTCTAACATCTTATCACTCTCCTTTTTTATTAATTATTATACAAATTAGAGAGGGCTAAGCCCTCTCTGTTTTACCAGCCCCAATACTGGCTGGCAACATTTTGTTGGGAATATTTGTCACCTGAAATTACTCCGATGAATATCATAATCCCAACAATTGTGGTAATCGTTCCGATTACCACTCCCAATAAGACCTTCATAATAAGCCCTCCTTTAAAAGCTAGGTCTCCAACAATGGACTCATTTCCATTGATACTATTATAACATATTTATATATATTAATCAAATCGTTTTTCTCTTTCATTTTTTATAAATGCTATACATACTCCAATAAGTGTTATTACCTCAAATACAATACCTATATATGATTTATATACGATTGCATATATTAACCAACATACTGCTGAAATTACTCCAATTGCCCTAATAAATCTTTCATTATCAGTAATAAAAGAAATAATAACAATTATTGATGCTATTAATGGGAAGATAGAATATACATTTTGAAATGTTGCAATATTAATTGCAAGTAGTATTATTACAAATACACTTGCCATTATTTCTTTATATTTCCATTTATAAATGTCATACAAATAGATTACAATTAATGCTAATAATCCTACAAAATTACATATTGCACCTGTAATTCCACTTAATAAATAATAATGTATTGTAAACATTATATAAGCTATTATTTGCATAAATAGTATTTGTTTTTTCTGCTTTTTAAAATAGCTTAGTGCTAGTGTAGTATATCCTATTGCTCCTATAAATTGAATTAATAAAAAAAACATAAATATCTCCTTTAAAAAGTGCTATCACGAATGATAGCACTTTTAATTTTACAGCTCACACTTATTGGTAGGTTTCACCTGATTTTTTGCTGTAAATAGATATTAAATATCCATTCTTCTTATAGTAATTATAGACTATTTTTATGCCATTTGTCAATAATTTTTATTCTTTGTGTTTTATTTATTTTTCTTGTACAATTTTACTGTTCCGGCCAATCCTAGCATTGAAACTACCAGTAAAGTAGCCCACATTACAATGTTATCTCCTGTTTTTGGGCCAGAAGATTTGCCTATTGTAGTTGCTGATTTTGTAGTATCATCTGATGTTGGATTAGTTGTTTCATTGTTATTAGGAGATTCAATTTTTGTTATTGTAAATTTTGTTTCTATTTCTCCATCATTTACAGCTACCTTTAAAGTATGTTCTCCAGTTGCCAACAACTTTGTATATTCATCATTAAATGTTATTATTGTACTTCCTTTAGATAATGCATAATTACTGCTATCTACTAATTCATTATCTATATGCACATTTCCTTGTTTGATAAACACATCGTATTCTATATTGAATTCAAATTTTAGCTTTGAATCAGTTGTTATATTAAAAGACTGTTCCTGTCCTTCAATAAATTTATATTCTTCTTTTTCTTCATATTGTAGTCCATAATTTCTTTTATATAAGTATTCAGATGTATATTTATAATTATCATCTAACTCAGGGATATTTACAGGTAGTTTACCAAGTTTTGCATTTTTATTAAATGCTGTATATATACCACAAGGAATACTTACTCCATAAGTCTTAACTATATCATTTTCAAAATTAGGCAATTCGTTCATTCCATTTGCAGAATAAGCTAGTAATATTGAATCTGCTTTTTGAAGCCTTGCAACATCATAAGGTAAATAACAGCTAATACATGATATTTTATTTCCTTGCTCATGAACAAAATCAATTATACTATCTGCCATTTCATAGCTTGCTCCTGCTAAACCTGCCTGACTATATTGTTCTGTAATTAAAATAACATTTTTAGCATCTGCAATAGTATCTTCTATTTCAGCTAATTCTTTATTTCTTATTAAAAGTACTGAAATGTCCATATCTTTTGAAATGATTCCATCTTCTTTTAATTTACTTATTGCATATTCACCAGATAATACTTCATTAGCATACGGAACCAAAATTACTGTTTTTCCATTATTTTGTATTGGAAGCATATCGGTATCATTTTTTACAAGAGTTATTGATTTTTTGGCAATTTCCCATTCTGTATCATGATTTTCTTTTGAGCCAACAACTTTTTTAGCATTATTAATTCTTGTTTCTAAGTTTGAGTCATCATATGTTCCTAATAGTCCATTGTTTTCTTTTAGTGTCAATATTCTTAATACAGCATTATTTACATTTTCTACTGATATTTCGCCATTATCTACTAAATCTGCTACATCTGTAATATACTTATCTAATGCTTCAATTCCTTCTTTATTTAAAATGTCAACAGGCATTAAAATTATATCTACACCAGCATTTATTGCAAGTTTTGCAGAATCTAATTTATCAAAGTTGTCTGAAATTGCTTGCATATTCATTGCATCTGTTACTACTACTCCATCATAATCCAAATCATTTCTTAAAATATCAGTAATAATCTTTTTTGATAAAGTTGCCGGAAGTTCAATTTCATTTCCATCTTTTATAGATGTATATGTTTCAGTTTCAATTTTTGGATACTGAATATGTGCTGTCATTATCATTTCCGCACCATTTTCAATGCAATTCGTAAATGGAATAAGTTCATTTTGTTTTAATTGATTATATGTTTTTTCTATTCTAGGAAGACCTGTATGACTATCTGTAGATGTATCTCCATGTCCTGGGAAATGTTTTAAAGAAGTAATAATACTTTGACTTTTTAGTCCTTTCATAAATTTGCTTCCAAAATCAACAACTATATTTGCATCATCTGAAAACGAACGGTTTCCAATTACTGGGTTTGATGGGTTATTATTAACATCAACTACTGGTGCAAAATCAACATTATATCCAATTGATTTTAATTCTAATCCTATAATTTCACCTATACTATACGCATTTTTACTATCACCTGTAGCACCAAGTGCCATATTTCCAGGTCCTTGTGTTCCTTCTGCCAGTCTAGTTACTGTTGCCCCTTCTTGATCAACAGATATAAGTAATTCTGGTCTATCTTCATTTTTAATATTTGCTTTTTGTATTGAATCTATTAGTTCTAATGTTTGAGTTGTAGAACTATTATTTTGAGCAAATAATATTACTCCTGCAAATCCATGTTTTGCAATTATACCTTCAATTTCTTCATTTAACGTAGTTACATTAGTTCCATCATATGTTCTAAATGCTGGCATTAACATTTGAGCAATTTTTTCCTTAGTTGTCATGTCATTTAAAATTTCCTCTTTAGACTTATTTTCTATTACAGCCTCTACTCTCATTAATGGTATTGCTAATTGTAACAACATTACTAAAATTATTATTATTGAAATTCTATGTTTTCCCATCATTTTCCCCCTTCATTTACTATCTTATTTTTTATTTAATCATATTTCTAAAAATTATGCAATAAATTTCTACACATTATTCAATTAATAATTGTTATAAATATTTGTGTTGACCTATTTTTTTCCCCATCTCTCTAAAACTTGTTTGCAATATTACAATATTGTTAACAAGCTTATTTGATCATCTCTGTCTGATATTATATTATATTATTAAAAATTTTTAAACAAAAAGTGTTACCACAAATGATAACACTTTTAATATATTTATATAATCTCTAAAAATATTGATTTTATGCATTTCTTCCACAGCAGTTTTTATATTTCTTACCACTTCCACAATTAGTTAAAACTTTTATTCTTGTAATATAGAATTTATTCTGTCACTATATACATTATCTTCATCCCAAATAGAATTAATTAATTTTAAGATATCCGAACAATAATATATCAAATCTGGTAACATCATAAGAATAGTATCTCCTATTTTGTTTATATCAGCTAATAATATATTTCTTTTTATATTATTAGCTGTATCTATACAATTATGAAATACATAATCCTCATTATTATTATTTTCTTTTATAAATATTAATTCATTTCTATTTTCTTTTATATTATTTACAAATGTTTCAGTTATTTCTTCAATGTATTTCTGTATTATTTCAGTATTATTTATATTTTTATTTATAAATTGTTTATATTTGTCTGTAATTTTAAATTCTTTTATTTCGGCTATTAGTGGTTTTGGAAATGCTAAATAATCTAAAATCTTATATTTTTCTTCTTTTGTTATGCCAATTAAAATCATAATTTTCTCTATGTAATCATACATATTGCTTTCTACAAAATAGCAATATTTGTATTGCCATTTTAATTTGTTTCTTCTTTCTCTTTCAGAATTATATATGTTTATATATGCAGTTATTATTATTGTAGTTAAAATCAATTCAAAAATATCCCATTCTTTATCTTCTACAGATGAAAAAAATGAAAAAAAATATACAAACAACATTTCTATTACTATAACTGGAATTAATGTAATTAGCTCTTTCGACATTCTAAAAAAAGCTCTTTTTATTCTTTTAAATATCGGATAAATTTTTAGTGTTAAAATTTCTATCATAATTATAATATTGATTTTATATTCTTTATCTCTGTAGGAATATTTAAATTTAATTCTTTTCAATATCTCATTCAATATAAGTAGAAGAATTAATCCCGACACCATAAATACAATGAATTTCAATTTAGTGTATTTTGAAAAGTATATACTAATGTTTAATAAAATTATCCATAGTAATCCTAAAGTCATTGAATATATTAATAATGAAAATTTTTCAAGTTTACATTTTTTTGTTTTCTTATCTTTTATGTTGACATAAAAGTATATAAGGCTTACTAAAACACTAGCCAAAATCTCTATACATATAAATTTTATCATATATTAGTTCTCCATCTATTATTCATTTAATTCTAAGTTCTTTTTTTCTTCTTCAACAGCATCAATTAATTCCTGCTCTGTTGGTAAATGTAATTTATAACTAGAAGAAAAAATGTTTTTATTATCTTCTGGCAATGTATATTTAACTACTGTCTTATTTTTTAAAGTAGATAGAAGTATTCCAACAGTTGGATTTTCATCATTGCTTTTAATTTCCCTATCATAATAATTAACGTACATTTGCATTTGACCGATATCTTGATGTGTTACTTTTCCAATTTTCAAATCTATGATAACAAAACACTTTAAAAGTCTATTATAGAAAACCATATCAGGATAAAAATGATCTTCCTCTAAGGTTAATCTCACTTGTGAGCCAACAAACATAAAGCCTTTTCCCAATTCTAATAAAAACTCTTTTAAATGTTCTAATATATTCTTTTCCAAATCAGATTCTAGATAATCTGTATTTTCTTTAATATCAAGAAATTCTAACACAAAAGGATCTTTAACCAAGTCTTTACTTTCTTTTAATTCATGTCCTTTTTCTGCTAATTCTAGTATTTTATTTTTATTAGCTGATAATACTAGTCTTTCATAAAGTAATGCCCCTATTTGTCTTTGTAATTCACGAACACTCCATCTTGCATTTATTGTTTCTTTTATATAAAAATTTCTTTTTGCTTCTTCCTCTATTTTCATTAATTCAAGATAATGTGACCAACTCAATTCGTTCAACACTGTTGAACGAATTTGAAATAAGCAATAAAATTTTCTCATTCTTCTTAAATTTATTATAGAAAAACCTTTGCCAAATTCGTTTGTTAATTTTTCAGATAATTTTTCAAGTACAGTTTCCCCATATGAAGCTCTCTCATCACCCTGCTGTATTTCCATAATAGCTTTTCCAATATTCCAGTATAAGTTAAGCATTTCTGTATTAACAGTTGCATAAACTCTATTTCTACTACTAATTACTAATTCTTTAATATTTTCAAATATATTATTAATTTCTTTTTCATTATTTATTAATTTGTTGTTCATACCAGCACCTCCTGTTAGTATTTTGCGAACATTTGTATTGTATCATGTATATACTAAAAATTCAATATTTTTATAAAAATTTTTCAAAATTTCAAATTTATAATCTCATCTATTACATCAGATTTCATAATTTCTTCTAACATATCATTTGCTTCTTTTATTGTTTCCTCTGAACTTGATATATAATAATTTTCGGTTGTTTCTATTCTACTATGTCCTAAAATATCTGCAACATCTCTAATTTCTGCTCCATTGCGTAGAATCTTAGTTGCATAACTTCCTCTCAAATCATAAAATCTGCAATTCTTTATTCCAAGTTCATTATGTATTATTTTAAAAGGATATTTTATGATATCAGTTCCTACATATAATCCATTATTTTTTGTAAATACCATTTCTACACTTTTTAAATTTTTATATTTACCTTCAACAATTTTATACTCATTTATTTTTCCATACTCATTTTTAATAGGTTCTAGTTCAAATTTTTTATATTTTCTTCCATATTTCTTTTTTAAAAGTTTTTGTTTTTCTTTATATTTACATATTATTCTATATAAAGTTTCTGATATCAAAACCTCTCTACAACTTCCTGTCGTTTTTGTTGTCCCCAGAAACCATCTCCCTTTATCATCTTTCTTTTTACAATATACTGTTTTGTTTATTTTAATAACTCTATTTTCTAAATCAATATCATCCCATATTAATGCAAATACTTCTCCTGTACTCATTCCTGTATAACAAGCCATTAAAAAAGCACAAATAAAAGTATCATTATTTTTAAATCTTAACAAAATTTTATCAATTTCTTCTTGAGAATAAATATGTTTTACTCTGTTTTTTTGGGTTCAAACAATATTACTTTTGGAATTTGTAATTCAACTGCTGGATTATATTTTAAAAATCCAAAATAATTTGTCGCATCTCTAAAAGAGCTTTTAATTACTTTTTGATAATTTCTAACTCCTTCTTTAGTTTTACATTTTTGTGCAATTCTTAATAGTGATTGATTTAATAAATATGGTGTAATAAAACTTAATTTATATTTTCCTATTTTTTCTTTTAGAACTTTAAATGTTTTTTTATATCTTTTTGCTGTAGAATACTTAAAATTTATTTCAAAGTATTCTTTCATCCAATAATCTAAATAATCCGCATAAGACATTTGAGAGTCTTTTGTTACTCCACCATTTATATATTCATCATACGCTTTCATTCCTGCCATTAATGCTTCATTTTTAGTTTTAAAT
>JAFRFO010000037.1 GCA_017434295.1 Clostridia bacterium | reverse complement strand
TCTCAAAGAATCATCTAAACTTCCCATTTGACTTTGAGGTGGTAAAATTGTTGCTTTTTCTACAATTCCAGGTTCTCCATTTTCATTTACAAATGATATGATTGCTTCACCTGTTCCTAAATTTAAAATTGCTTCTTCAGTATTAAAATTTGGATTTGTTCTATAAGAATTTGCTACAGCTTTTACAATTTTTTGTTCTGCAGGTGTATATGCTCTTAAATTGTGTTGTACTCTATTTCCAAGTTGAGCAAGTATTTCATCTGGTATATCGTTTGGAGTTTGAGAAATAAAGTATATACCTACTCCCTTTGATCTTATTAATTTTACAATTTGTACTACACTTGTTTGAATATAAGCTGGTAAATCATCAAATAATAAATGAGCTTCATCAAAAAAGAATATCATTTTAGGCTTATCTAAATCGCCTACTTCTGGTAAATTATTATTCATGCTTGTTAAAAGCCATAATAAAAATGTAGCATATAATCTAGGTTGCTTAAATAAATCAACTGCATGTAATATATTTATATTTCCTAATCCTTGGTCATTTGTCTTAAATAAATCTGTAAGCTCTATATCAGGTTCTCCAAAAAAATAGTCTCCACCCTGTTCTTCTAACATCAATAAACTTCTTTGAATAGTACCAATACTTTGACTTGCAACATTTCCATAATTTACAGTATATTCTTTGCTGTTTTCTGCAACATATTGTAGTAATAATCTTAAATCTTTTAAATCTATAATAGGATAGTTGTTTTCCTTAGCAATTTTAAATACTATTGCCAAAACTCCTTCTTGAGTTTCATTTAGTCCTAGCATTCTTGATAATAAAGTTGCTCCAACGTTTTGAAGTGTAGTTCTAATTGGATGTCCATTTTTAGCAAAAACATCCCAAAAAACTGTTGGAAATCCTTTAAATGTAAAGTCTGTTATGCCTAATTTATTAAGTCTATTTTGAATATTTTCATTTAACATTCCTGGTAAACAAGTTGCAGCTAAATCTCCTTTAATATCTGCTAAAAATACAGGTACTCCTGCAGCAGAAAAACTTTCTGCCATTACTTTTAAAGTTATAGTTTTACCACTACCAGATGCACCAGTTATTAATCCATGTCGATTTGCTTTATTTAGCAAAATTGATAGCTCTTTTTCGTCATTTTTCGCAACTAAAATATTATTATCAATATACATTAAAAAACCTCCTATTTATTATATCTAATTTACGGTTATAAAAAATTTCTACTTATTCTAATTTAAAGAATATCATATATTATAAATATAATCAATAAATAATATTGAATATTATAAATCCAAATTTGTATACTAGTTTCTGAATCTAATGCTCTCCTAAACCAACTTTTTTTAGAGCATCTTTTGCTATCTTTTTACGTTTCATTTTTGAAACACCAGATAATGTAAGTGCTAATTCAACAATTGACCGTTTTTAAAAAATTTTAACTAAGTTTTTAAAATCCCAAGTATTATATCATATAATTATTTCAATTTCTACAAACTTTGCACAAAATTTTTGTAAATCTATTTCTTTTTTCTTTTTGTTGAGATATAATTAGTTATATTTATATAAAGTATAATATATTAATTTATAAAATTCTTGCTGTCGAAGCCTCCATATTTTAATAATACAAGTATGTCGGCTTCTTCAACCGCACTTCGCTTCGCTCCGTTTGAGCGCTGCGCGAATTTTAACATTAATATATTATACTTAAATAATCAAAAGGAATATATATATGAAAATTACAAAAATAGAAACAAATTTAAAAAGAGGATTATATTTAAAACAAACTGAAATCAAGCACACAAAACCATATAAAAACAAACCAGAAAACGAAGTACTTAATATTTATCCTGATTTAGAATTGCAATCTATAATTGGTTTTGGTGGTGCATTTACAGATTCAACTTGTTTTATATTAAATAAAATATCTGAGGAAAATAAGAATAAAATTCTTGATGAATATTTTAGTGCAAATGGTCTTAATTATTCAATATGCAGATTAACAATTGGAAGCTCAGATTTTAACCAAAAAAGCTATTCATACTCTATTAAAAAGAATCTGTCAGATTTTTCAATTGATGAAGATTTTAACTATATAATCCCTATTATTAAGCAAGCTCAAGAAAGAAATAAAAGCATTAAATTTTTAGCATCCCCTTGGTCTCCACCTGCATTTATGAAATCTAATAAAATGTTAAAACTTGGTGGTAGATTACTAGAAAAATATTATTCAACATGGGCTGAATACCTTGCCAAATATGTTATAGAATACCAAAAACAAGGAATTAACATAGATTATATGACAATACAAAATGAACCAAATGCAACTCAAATTTGGGAATCTTGTGTATATTCTGCCGAAGAAGAAGCAACCTTTTTAAAACAATACCTATACCCTACCTTTAAAAAATATAATTTGGAAACTAAGTTTTTAGTATGGGATCATAACAAAGATAATATTGTAAACAGAAACCTAGATACTCTAATAAAATACGGTTCTTTAGATTTTGCAGATGGAATTGCATATCATTGGTATACAGGAACACATTATGAAAACTTGCAAATATTGCATAACCTCTTCCCTAACAAGCTTTTAATTCATACCGAGGGTTGTACAGGATATTCTAAATTTAAGCCAGAAGATGAATTATTTAACGCCCAAATGTATGCAAGTCAAATTATTGGTGACTTTAATTCAAGTGCTAATGGCTTTATAGATTGGAACATGGTTTTAGATTATAATGGAGGTCCAAATCATTTAAGAAATTATTGTAACAGCCCCATTATGATAGGTAAAGATAATAACGAAATAATCAGAACACCAACATTTTATTACATTTCACATTTCGCAAAGTATATAAAACAAGGCGCTAAAAGAATTGCATTTAGTCGTTTCACAGAAGATATTAATATTACAGCTTTTAAAAATATAGATGGTTCAATTATTGTTGTTTTATTAAATAAAAACAATTATAATATAGAATATAACTTATGCTTTGAAGGTCAGTATTTTCATGACAATTTAGATAGTAATGCAATTGTTACTTTTTTAATACAGTAATTTATAAAATTAAAAAGGAGAAAAAAATATGATAGATAGAGCATTAAATCCTGATTTTTTAAATTCATTTCTTAATCATTCAAAAGCAATTTTAAATAAATCACCTAATTCTATAAAAGAATACAATTATGATTTAGCAAATTTTTTGAAATTCATAATGATTAAATATGGTCAAACTAATGAAACAGATTATGAAAAAATCATAATAAAAGATATGTCAGTTGATACTTTAAAAAAGATAACATTAGATGATATATACGATTATTTATCTTATATGACAGATACATTTAATAGCAAAGCAGCCACAAGAGCTAGAAAAGCATCAACAATTAGAATATTTTTTAAATATTTAACAATAAATGCAAAAATATTAGAAATAAATCCTGCCCAAAACTTAGAAAGTCCAAAACTAGATAAAAGACAACCTAATTATTTAACATTAGAAGATAGTCAAAAATTATTAAATATCACCAAAAATGAAGAAGAAAACAGAAATGCAATACGTGACTATACAATTATTACTTTATTTTTAAATTGTGGTATGCGTTTAGCTGAATTAGTAAATATTAATATTGAAGATATTGAATTTTCTGAATGTAAAATGAAAGTAATTGGAAAAGGAAATAAGCAAAGAACTGTTTATTTAAACAAAGCTTGCATGAAGAATATTAATGAATATTTGAAAATAAAGCCAGAAGGATTAAAAGATTCCCAAAATTCAGATAAAGCGTTATTTTTAAGTGAAAGGCGTACAAGGATTAGTAGAAGAACTGTTCAACACATAGTTGAGAAAGAACTTCACAATGCAGGCCTAGATTCTAAACATTGCTCTGTACATAAGTTACGTCACACAGCCGCAACTTTAATGTACCAATATGGACAAGTTGATATTAGAGCTTTACAAGAGCTTTTAGGTCACGCAAGCATTTCGACTACAGAAATATATACACATGTTGAAAATGAACAAGTTCGTAATGCTGTTGAAAGAAATCCATTAGCTAATGAATAATCTATAAAAGAAAATATAATAATTATTAAAATCCTTGGTGTCGCAACTTCCAGATTTAAAAAACTAGTCTGTAAGTTGCTCCAATCGCACTCACTTCGTTCGTTTGGTCGCTTACGCGGATTTTATAATTATTATATTTTCTTTTTTGGATAATGCTATATTCATAACAATATTGGTTGGATTTGTTCATTATCTAACGCATGTTCTATTGTTTTAATTAAATATTCAAAATCATATACAATTGACCTTGGTTTTGTAATTGGATTGTCTTGTCTAAATGGTACAAAATAATAATTTTTTCTATTAAGTAATTTTCCAATATTTTCTGCATTTCCACTTAAAGCATTATTTGTAGATGGTGCAATAACAACTGGCAAGTTATTTCTTAAATGAGATTTTACTGCCATCGTTGCTGATGTATCAATAATATCATGTGCTAGTTTTGCTATAGTATTTCCGTGAAGCAGGTGCTACAACCATAATATCTGTTAAATGTTTGGGTCCTATAGGCTCAGCTCCTTGAATTGTATGAATAATTTCTTTTCCAGTTATTTCTTCTAATTCTTTTATATGGTCTTTTGCCTTACCAAATTTCGTATCCAAATTATATGCATTATATGACATTATTGGTACAATTTCTGCACCAAGTTTTACTAATTCTTTAATTTTAGGAATAGTTTTACTAAATGTACAAAATGATCCTGTTAAAACAAAACCCACTTTCTTTCCTTTTATTTCCAAGTATTTTTCTCCTCCCCTCTTTTGTCTCTTGTATATAATATGAAATTATGTAAAGAAAGTTGAGAGATAAATATAATTAAAAGCTACACATATTAAGTTTTCTATGAATATATTAAAAGAGCAACTACATAATTAGTAATTGCCCTTTTTTAATTAGTCAGAATTGATAATAACAATATTATCCATACCTTTTGAAAAATGAGTATAACGTATTCCTTTAGTTGCAAAGTAAGTTATCTGTTTAAAATTATTGCTAAAACTAACAAAATTCATCTGCATAATAAAGTTATTGTTGTACATGTTCTCTTTAAACATAAATGCTTTCTCTAAACCATCAGAATATTGAAATCCACCATAAACACTTTCAACCCAAATGCAAAATCGCTTGCTATTTTTCACAAGCTCTTGATATAAAGCATTTGAAATAAAAAACTGTGTATTTTCGTTTAATGAAATTTCCCGAATTATAATGCTAGGAATTGATGTTATATCGTATAACGAAAGTACTATTTGTTTCATTTTGACTTCACTCATTTTTATACCTCCTCGATATATCTCGTGGCCTTTATGGAGCTGACCCCATCCATAAATAATTTGAACAATATATTATATTCAAATCTTTATAAAAAATTCATATAAAATATAATAATTTTTCATAAAAAAACTATTTATTATTTTACTTAAAAGTGTTATAATAGCACTATAATTTCAATATATTTAATATTTAGGAGGTAACAAATATGATTTTATACAATTCAGAAACAAAACAAAAAGAAGAATTTAAACCAAATAACGGAAATGAAGTTAAAATGTATACTTGCGGTCCAACAGTTTATAATTACGCTCATATAGGTAACTTAAGAACATATATATTCGAAGATATACTAGAAAAAGCACTTAATTATTTAGGTTATAATGTTCAAAGAGCAATGAATATAACAGATGTTGGTCACTTATCAGATGACTCCGATTATGGTGATGACAAAATGGTTAAAATGGCAGAAAAAGAACATAAAAGCGTTCTAGACATTGCAGCTTTTTATACAAAAGCCTTTAAAAATGACTTTGAAAGGCTTAATTTAAAATGGCCTGAAACGGTTTTACCTGCTACCTCATGTATTGATACATATATTGAAATAATAAAAAACTTAATTGACAAAGGATTTGCATATACATCTAATGGAAATGTTTATTTTGACACTTCTAAACTTGAAAAATATTATAGATTAACAAATCAAGCACAAGACGAAATGCTTGTTGCTGCAAGAGATGAAGTTGAACAAGATGAAGCAAAAAGAAATGTACAAGACTTTGCACTTTGGTTTACTAAATCAAAATTTGAAAACCAAGCATTAAAATGGGATAGTCCTTGGGGCGTTGGCTACCCAGGTTGGCACATTGAATGCTCAGGAATTAGTTATAAAACTCTAGGAGAATATTTGGACATTCATTGTGGCGGTGTTGACAATAAATTTCCTCATCACACAAACGAAATTGCTCAATCTGAAAGTTTTTTAGGTCATCATTGGTGCAATTACTGGTTCCATGTTGAGCACTTAAATGTTAAAGATGGAAAAATGAGTAAAAGTGCAAATAACTTTACAACAGTTCAATCATTAATCGACAATGGCTATGACCCACTTGTATATAAATTTTTCTGTTTGCAATCTCATTATAGAAAAATACTTATATTTAGTTACGAAGGCTTAGATTCTGCACAAAATGCTTACAACAAATTAATAAATAAGATTTCCACATTAAATAAAAATGATGGCGAAGTTGATTTTGAAAAAATAAAAGAATTTGAAGATAAATTTGAAAATGGTTTATCAAATGATTTAAACACAGCAACATGTATTACAGTATTATTTGATGTATTAAAAAGTGACATAAATGATGTATCTAAATTGTATTTAATTGAAAAATTTGATACAGTATTAGGTCTTTCATTAACCACACCTAAAAAGTCTGTAAAAAACGAAATTGATGAAGATTTAAAGGCATATATTTTAAATAAAATAGAAGAAAGAAAAAATGCAAAACATAATAAAGATTTTGCAACAGCAGATACAATTAGAAATGAACTTTTAGAAAAAGGAATTGAATTAATTGATACAAAAGATGGTACGGAATTCAAAATCAAATAAAAAAAGCCCTAATGAAGTGAATAAAATTGGCTTCACTTCATTAGGTTTTTTTTAATATTCTTGTAAATTATCATCTGGTTTTTTTAAAACTTTGCTTTGCAATTCATTTGTTTTTAAACTCATTGCACTATTTAAGCATCCATCTTTATTGACAATATAAAATGCAGCATATTTTATAGGCATATTTATAATTCTACTTTGTAAATATCTAATCTCATATTTTTTAAAAATTGGTAAGTCTTGCACTTCATCTCTTTTATATTTTATGTTATAATGATTAATCATTTGCAACACTTTAATATCAGGCACTTGATGCAATTTATCTATACTATCATAAAATGTAAATAATTTTTCTAACTCATTATATATTTTTTTTAAAGACTCTAATTCAAAATAGTTTTCATTTTCTTCATCATTCTCTTCCTCAAAATCATTAATATCCTCATATTCATCTTCATAAAGGCTTTCAGCTTCTTCCGCTTCTTCATCAAATTTCTCATCATCTTCTTCATCATAATCATTTTCAAAGCCATCATTTTTATTTTCTTTATATTCTTTAACATTTTCTATAAATTTATCATATTCATCATAAGTTGCATAAAAATATGGCACAATTCCTATATTTTTATTAATATTATAAATTCCATCCATTTCGATAGCTTCAAACATATCATCTTCAGAATATGTTACATCTGCATCTTCTTTATTATCAATTCCTCTAATTAATTTTGAAACATTATCTAATTTATTATCACTAATCATAGCTCTAGGCAAGTCAATATATAGAAGTGATTCATACACTTTATTTATAAAAGGATCATCAAATTTTTCATTTACGTTTTTTATAGTTTCAACAAGAGGTTTATTATTAATATCTATATATTCTTGAGATGTTAGAAGAAAATAGATATACTCACTCTTTGACATTGAATTAATTTTGTCTTTTATTACTTGTTCAAATTTTGGGTTATCAAAAAAATTATTTGCTATAACATTTGTATATACTAAGAAAAAATCTGTATTATTTAAATATGAAATTTTATTACTTACTTCTTCATACAATTTACTACAATTAGCAGATTTTTCAAAATGAACTTCATCTAATAATTCAAGCATATAAATTAATAAATTTATTGTTGTAGAACGAGTGGCAATTTCCATTACATCATAATCTACTTCTTTTACAGAATCAGCAAGAAAAGCTTGAACTTCAGGATATTTTATAAAAATATCCCAAAGAACTTTTGCTTCCTTATTTGAAACCTTTAAACTATTATCTTCATCATAATCATCTAAAGATATAAAAGTACCATCATCATTTAAATCTTTAGATGTTTTGGTTCTAAATTCTTTATATTCCTTCCAAAACTCTAAATTTCCAATATTTTTTAATAAATTAGCAGTTCTTTCAACACCATATTTTAATATATGTAATTCTATTATTTTTTTAGCTCTATTAATATCTGCTTCTGAATACTCCATAAAAACCACCTTTTATAAATATTTAACCAATTTTTCTGTTTCTTTAGCAATCATTAATTCTTCGTTTGTAGGAATAATATAAGCTCTAATTTTAGATTCAGGTTTTGTAATTAATCTTTCCTCTCCTCTTACATTATTTGCTTCTTCATCTACTATTAATCCCATAAATTCAAGTTGTTTACAAATTCCTTTTCTAATATTTATTTGATTTTCTCCAACTCCTCCTGTAAATATAACTGCGTCAATCCCATTCATTGCAACTGCATATTTTGCAATAAATCCAGCAATAGCATATTTAAAAGATTCCATGGCAAGAGCTGCTCTTTCATTATCTTCATAAGAAGCTGATTCTATTACTCTAAAATCAGGTGCTAATCCAGATATTCCCATTACTCCAGATTCTTTATTTAACATATTTTCAACTTCTTCAGCTGTCATATTTTCTTTTTTCATAATATAAGTTACAACAGATGGATCTAAATCTCCACTTCTTGTAACCATCGGAATTCCAGCTAGTGGTGTTAATCCCATGCTTGTATCAACTGATTTTCCGCCTTTAACAGCACAAATACTTGAACCTTGTCCTAAGTGGCATGTAACAATTTTTAAATCTTCAATTGATTTATTTTCAATCTCAGCTAATCTTTGAGATACATACATATGAGATGTACCATGGAATCCATATTTTCTAATTCCATATTTTTTATAATATTCATAAGGAATTGGGTAAATATATCTTTCTTTTGGAATTGATTGATGGAATGCTGTATCAAATACAACTACCATTGGTTTACCAGGCATAACAGCTTGACAAGCTCTCATTCCTTGTGCAGCTGCTTTATTATGTAGAGGTGCAAGTTCTGCTGCAAGTTCTACTTTATTTATAACATCATCAGTGATTATTACAGGAGTAGAAAAATATTCTCCACCATGTACAACTCTATGTCCTATTGCATTTACTTCATCTAATGAATCTATAACTTTATATTCTGGATTTGTAAACTGTTTTAATGTAAAGTCTATTGCTTCTTCATGATTTAAAGCAGGATGTTTTATTTCATATTTTTGTCCATTTACCTTGTGAGTTATATATGCTTCTTCTTCTCCTATTCTTTCATATTTTCCAGAAGCCATTACTTCTTCTGTCTCCATATTGATTAATTGATACTTAAGTGATGAACTACCACAGTTTAATACTAAAATTTTCATTTTTTAAAATTCCTTTCTTAAATTCGATATTATATTTAGAATAATTATTTAATTTTTGAAATCCTTGCTGTCGAAGCCTCCATATTTAAAAAATACTAGTATGTCGGCTTCTTCAACCGCACTTCGCTTCGCTCCGTTTGAGCGCTGCGCGGATTTCTAAATTAAATAATTATTCTATATTATAAAAACTAAATTAATAAACTAAATCAATTTCATAGTTTCTCTTGCAATCATTAGTTCTTCATTTGTAGGAACAATACAAATTTTAAAACTTGAATCCTTTTGAGAAATAATTGCTTCTTCACCTTTAATTTGATTTTTATTTAAATCAAGTTTTGCGCCTAAAAATTCAAGATTTTTACAAATATTTTCTCTGCAATATGGACTTTTTTCGCCAACACCTGCTGTAAATGTTAAAACATCAATTCCACCCATTGCAACTGCACATTTCATTATATACCCTGCAATTAAATAACTAAATATATCTAAAGATAATTTTGCATGAGTACCACCTGCCAATGCTTCAAATTCAATATCTCTAAAGTCCATTGACACAGAAGATACTCCATACACTCCAGATTTTTTATTTAATATTTCTTCCATTTGCTCAGGAGTTAAGTTTTCTTTTTTCATAATATATGTAAGAACTGATGGATCTAAATCTCCACTTCTGGTTCCCATTGTTATTCCACCTAATGGAGTAAGTCCCATACTTGTTTCAACAGACTTTCCATTTTGAATTGCACAAACACTTCCACCTTGACCTAAATGGCAACTAACTATTTTTAAATCATTAATATCTTTATCTAAAATTTGTGCTACTCTGTTTGCAACAAATTCATGTGAAGTACCATGAAAACCATATTTTCTAATACTATAATTTTCATAATATTTATATGGTATAGGATAAATATATCTTGATTTTGGTATTGTTTGATGAAATGCTGTATCAAATACTGCAACCATTTTCATATCTGGTACAACTTTTTTACAAGCTTCAATTCCAAGTACAGCAGCTGGATTATGAAGTGGTGCTAAATCACTGCATTTTCTAATTTCTTCAATTACTTCATCTGTAATCAAAACACTATGTGTAAACTTTTCTCCACCATGTACTATTCTATGTCCAATGCCTTGTAATTCACTTAAATCTTTAATAACTCCATAGTGGTCATTTGTTAATCTATTTAAAACAAAACTAATTGCTTCTTCATGATTATTAGCTTCACGTTCAAATTTATGTTTCATTCCATGTACTTTATGAGTTAAAAACGAATTAGGTTGTCCAATTCTTTCAAAATACCCTTTAGCAATTGTTTTTTCAGTTTCCATATCAATCACTTGGTATTTTAAAGAGGAACTCCCAGAATTTAAAACTAAAATTTTCATTATAATCTCCTTTTTCTTAATTTATAAAACTATTTCAAATTATAATGCATGAGCTTGAAGAGCAGTAATTGCAACCACTCCCACTATATCATCACTACTACATCCTCTTGATAAATCATTAACTGGTTTTGCAATTCCTTGGCAAAGTGGTCCATAAGCTTCTGCATTAGCCATTCTTTGAACTAATTTATATCCAATATTTCCTGCATTTAAGTCTGGAAAAACTAAAACATTAGCTTGTCCAGCAACTTTGCTACCAGGAGCTTTTGATTTTGCAACTTCTGGAACTATTGCTGCATCTAATTGTAATTCTCCATCAACATCTAAATCAGGATTATTTGTTTTAATTAAATTTGTTGCTTGAATTGTTTTTTCTGTTAATTCAGATCTTACAGCACTTCCATAAGTTGAATATGAAAGCATTGCAATTTTAGGATCTTTTTGTACTAATTGTCTGTAACTTTTAGCAGAAGATATAGCAATTTGCTCTAATTCTTCTATACTTGGATTTGCATTTAAACCACAGTCAGCAAATACAAAATTACCATCACCATATTTACAATTAGGAACTACCATTAAAAAGAAGGCTGATACTAGTTTTGTACCTTCTGCTGTTTTTAAAATTTGAAGTGCTGGTCTTAAAGTGTCTGATGTTGAATGTGCAGCTCCAGAAACTAATCCATCAGCTTCTCCAGCTTTTACCATTAATACACCATAATAAACTGGGTCTAAAGCTATTTTCTTTGCTTCCTCAATTGTCATTCCTTTATGTTTTCTTAAATCATATAATAAATTTGCATATTCTTCATATTTCTCTGATTTTGAAGGATTTACAATTCTTACTCCTTCAATATTTACTCCATTTTCTTTTGCAATTTTATTTGCTTTTTCATCATCCCCTACTAGTATTACATTTGCAAATTCTTCTTTTAGAATTCTTTCAGTAGCTTGTAAAACTCTTATGTCCTCTGCTTCTGGTAATACAATTGTTTTAATATTTTGTTTGGCTCTTTGTTTTATAGTATCAATAAAACTCATTCTTATACCTCCTATGTTTATTAAATTTTTATTTAGATGTTATTAATCTATAAGACTTTTTCACAAAGACATTTTATCTTATTTTCATATAATTTGTCAATTTAATTTAGTAAAAAAAACACCTAGAAAATTATTATATTATGGCTTTTCAAACAGTGAATTTCAACTATTTTTCTATTGTTCTAACAGTTTTTCCAATTCTTTTATCTTATCTCTTAGTTCAGCTGCTTTCTCAAATTCCATTCTTGAAGCATATTCAAGCATTTCATCTGTTAATTTTGTAATTGTCACTTTAATATCTTCTTCTTTTTCTAACTTATATTCAACACCAATATCAGCAACTTGAATTGCAGAAATACTATCTCTAACAGATTTTTGAATAGTTTTAGGTGTTATTCCATGTTCTTTATTATATTCTTCTTGTATCTTTCTTCTTCTATTTGTTTCAGAAATAGCCTTTTCCATGCTTTCTGTTAATTCATCAGCATACATAATTACAGTTCCATCTGTATTTCTTGCAGCACGCCCTATTGTTTGAATTAAAGATCGTTCTGAACGCAAAAATCCTTCTTTATCTGCATCAAGTATAGCAACTAAGGAAACTTCTGGAATATCTAAGCCTTCTCTTAATAAGTTAATTCCAACTAAAACATCAAATTCACCAAGACGAAGTTTTCTTATAATTTCCATTCTTTCTAAAGCTTTTGTATCTGAATGCATATAGTTTACTTTTATATCTAAACTTTTTAAATATGCTGTTAAATCCTCTGCCATCTTTTTAGTTAAAGTAGTAACTAGCACTCTTTCGCCTTTTTCAGCTCTAATTCTAATTTGTTCTAATAAATCATCTATTTGATTTGCAACTGGTTTTACTTCGATTTTAGGGTCTAGTAATCCTGTTGGACGAATAATTTGCTCTACAACATTTTCTTTTGAATGTTCTTTTTCATAATCTGCAGGTGTAGCACTTACAAACACAACTTGATTTAGTTTTTTCTCAAATTCATCAAATTTAAGTGGTCTATTATCAAAAGCAGATGGTAACCTAAATCCATATTTAACTAAGCTTTCTTTTCTTGACCTATCTCCATTATACATTGCTCTTACTTGAGGAATTGTTGCATGAGATTCATCAATTAAAAGTAAGAAGTCATCTGGAAAATAATCAAATAGTGTATATGGTGCACTACCTGGAGCACGTTGACTAATGTGCCTAGAATAGTTTTCAATTCCAGAACAAAAGCCTGTTTCTTTCATCATCTCTATATCAAAGTTTGTTCTTTCTTCTATACGTTGAGCCTCAATTAATTTATTCTGTGACTTAAAGTATTTTACTTGTTCTTCTAATTCTTCTTCTATCGTCTCAATTGCTCTATTCATTTTATCTTTGCTTGTAACATATTGAGAAGCGGGTGGAATTAATACATGTTTTCTTTCACCAATTGCTTTTCCAGTTAAAGGATTTATTTCATTTATCTTTTCAATTTCATCTCCCCAAAATTCGATTCTAACAGCTGATTCACTTTGTGATGATGGGTATATTTCCAAAATATCTCCTTTAGCCCTAAAGGTACCTCTTTTAAAATCAATTTCATTTCTAGTATATTGCATAGAAATTAATTTTTTCATTACATCATCTCTTGACTTTTGCATATTAGGTCTTAAGGAAAGCATCATTTCTTCGTAGTCAACTGGGTCGCCTAAACCATATATGCAAGATACAGAAGCAACTATTATTACATCTCTTGTTTCAAATAAAGATAATGTTGCAGAATGACGTAATTTATCTATTTCATCATTTATTGATGAGTCTTTTTCGATATAAGTGTCTGATTGTGGTATATAACTTTCTGGTTGATAATAATCGTAGTACGATACAAAATACTCAACATTGTTCTCAGGGAAAAACTCTTTGAATTCCGAATATAATTGTCCGAGCCAAAGTTTTATTGTGTGCTAAAACAAGTGTTGGTTTTTGTACTTTGTTTATAATATTTGCCATTGTGAAAGTTTTTCCAGACCCGAGTTACTCCAAGTAAAGTCTGGAATTTCTTACCTTCTTCAATTCCTTTTGATAGGTATTCAATTGCTTTGGGTTGGTCACCTGTTGGCTTATAATCTGATACTAATTTAAACATAATTTTCTCCTTTTTTGGTCAATCGGTTCCGGGTTTAAATTGACAGGCGGTCAATTGGTTCCGGGTTCGATTTGACCGTTTTGCATATCTATTTTAACACTTCTATAACAAAAAAACAAGGAGTAGAACTTCTACTCCTTAACATGTAAAAATAAAATATTCAGTTTTTGCTTTTTTGTTTTTCTCTATACATTCTTTCGTCAGCAATTTGAATTACTTCTTTAATAGTTTCTGGAGAAAAATAGTTATGCTTGAACTCATCATTTGGACCATAATAAATACCAAAACCCTTTGAAACTCCATTTTGAAGCATTGGAAACTCTTCAAACTGCTTAGATAATAATTCATCAAAACGTGCATTTAAGTCTTCTAACATTTCGTATTTTCCATACTTATTTTCTTGATAATTTGCTAGTTCTTCTAACTTTCCTCTTTTGAGAATTACACAAAACTCATCCCCGCCTATACGGTAACAATCTGCATATTTCCCATATGCTTGAAGTATTGTTTTTGAGATAATTTTTAAAATTTTATCTCCAAACTGGTGACCATAGCTATCATTAATCTCTTTGAAATAATTAGCATCTAACATTATAACTGCAGTAGGGTAATCAATTTTTTTGAGTCTGTTTTCAAATGACTTTCTATTTAATAAAGATGTTAAAGGATCAACTTTCAATGACAAATCACTGTAGTAAATCATAAACAGTAATAAGCTTATTGCTACCACGAGCCAATCCGTATAAATATCATCATTAAATGCCTTTATTAGAAAGCCACTTATTAAAAAAAATATAATTGCTACTAGTGTTGCTATGTTTTTGCTTTGATACTTTTGAGTATACTTAATTAATTCAATGATAAAAAAGACAATACCCGCTAGATACATTACAATATAAAAATTATAGAAAAAACCATGCATATAAACATTTTCTTCATTAATATAAAATATAAAAGGTTTAAAGATACTTATAATCTCACAAATTATATTTAGTATTATCAAGCTGAAAATGATTAACCGCCTATTTTTCCTTATATTTTTTATACCTACTATTCTTGCATAAAGAATTGGAATAATTGGAGCTATTGAAAACTCCATTGCTTTAACAATTCCATGAACAATAACGAATTGATTACTAGTTCTATTTAAGTAAAGTCCAAAGAATTCGCAAATACTACATACACATATTAGTATGGCAATTTGCGTAAACTCTTTTTTAACTCTCCTTGATAATGTTTCATTATCAAATAAATGAACTATAATCGTTCCAAGCATTGTTAATGTTATAAAAACTACTGCTGAATAATACCGATTCATCTTTACATTTCTCCTTTCATATGTGCCCAATTGAACCGACATATCTATTTATAAAAAACGACCTAAAATATTATAGCATTATTTTTCAAAAATTCAAGTACTATTTATTATCTTTTAATTTTCAACTTTATCCCCATTATCTTTTTATAAATTTTTTCTGTTATTTTATATAATTTATAAGTTATTGGTTTAAATACAATATTTACTTCACCGATAAATTCTGTAAATGTTGCACCAAATCCTTTTTTAAATCTATATAATCCATATTGAGGATGGCTTTCATCAACAATACCTACAACACCTCTAAAGTCATATATATCATCTTTTCTCGCAATTGCCATTTTTATCATTTCCCATTGTAATAAATAGTTTGGCATTAAATTTCTATGTTGATTACTACTTGCACCATATAAATACCATGTTTTGTTTCCATAGAATATTGGTATAACACCTGATATAGGTTGTCCATCATAATATGCCATAAGAAGCTTCATATGGTTAGGAGCTAGATTATCATACATTCTTTCAAAATATTCTAAAGGTCTTATTATAAAATCATCTCTTGCTCCAGTTTCTACCATTATTTTATGGAATGCTTTTAAATCTTCTCTTGTACCTTCTCTAACTTCTACTCCCTTTTTAATTGCTAACCTAATATTGTATCTCCACTTTTGATGAAATCCAGCCATAATTTCTTCTTCTGTTTTACCTTTAATATCTAGTCTAAATACATATCTTGGTTGTATTCCATCTTTAAAGTCTTTTGCATCATCTTTTATTGTATAGCCAAGATTTGTTACTAAATCTCTATATTCTTTATCACTACTTTCAATATCTGGCTCTGTATTTAATATTATTGCTTTATATTTTTTAGCAAGTTCTTTTGCTCCTTCTGTAAGTTGTTTCATAACATTTAAATCATGTATATCACATACAGGTCCTCTTGCTGAATACATAATGTTTCCAAATATTGGCATTTTCCTAATTAATACACTCATTGAGCCTATTATTTTTCCATTATTATCTTCTGCTAAAATCACTTCATTTTTCCAGTTTTCTTTAACATTTGCCCATTCTAGTGATTGTTGAAAATTACATCTTTCATGTCCTTCTAAAAATTTTTTATACTCATTTCTAGATTCTTCGTCTGTTACAAATCTCATTTATATCGTTCTCCTTTATTATTTTCTAATATATTTTTATATAAATACCTTAATAGAAACCAATTTATATATATGATTTTTTAAATTAAATACATAATCTATATATTAGTTTAAAAATCACTTAAGATATTTATTGAATTTAGGCCAAATTCCAATCTTTTCAGGTGTATGCTCTGGAAGCTGATAAATATCATGGCCAGGGAAATCATTAGCTTCTACAAAAACAGGTCCATTTGGAGTAAAACCAACATCCCAACCTACATATCCTACTTCTGGAATTACCTTTGCTGCTTCTTTTACCATTTCAATAGTTTCCTTCCAAAATGGAATTTGGAAACCTTTTATTTGTGTTCCAGTTATTGGATGCACTTCATAAAGTTGCTTATTTTTATCAATTGCAGGTTTTATAATTACACCAGTTTTTTCATCCACAGGAGCAACCATTCCGCCAGAATTAAAGTTATCTACAAACTTCATATTGTTTCCAATTCTAAGCATTGCTGTAATAATATGTGCTTCACCATCTTTAAGTATCGTTACAGTTCTTAAAGTATTTATATAATAAGGATAAATTTTAGCTACTTCATCATTTTGTACAAGAACTTCTTCAAGTTCAAAATTTTTGTTTTGAAGATATTCGTATAAATCATCTAATGATTTGAAATCTGATACTTTTAATTTTTCTATCTTTTTACCACAACTTCCATCAATTGGTTTTGCCATAAATTCACTATGTTTATTTAAAAAATTAATAACCTCTTTTTTATCAGTTCCATCAACTTTAACCCAATCTCTTTTTAAATATTTATTAAAATTGGTATTAAACCTATCCTTTAATTCTAATTCATTAATAAATGCTTTATTATTAAATTTTTTGTCTATAGCATTATTTCTTCCTCTTGTTAAGTAAGTATCTCTTTGTTTACTTGTTAAATTATACATTTCATATAGATCATAATCCATGTATCCTGCACCATATCTAAAACCACAATAAACCATATCAAAAAATAATGCGATTCTATTTTTTCCTGTTTTTTTATGGATTTCAGAAATCTTATTAAACATTACTTTTTTATCCATCTTTTTAATTCTTGTAAACAAATACTTTACTTTTCCCATATTTTACCTCATTTTTCATTTTTATAATTATGCTTTCTTTAATTCTTAACTATATTTGTTATTTTATAATAATATTTTAATTTTGTCTATAATTAATCAAAAAACTATGTAGATAATTTGCAATAATTATTACAATTTATATAGGAAAATTTATTGAAAACTATAATATATTATAGTTTTTAACTTTTAACTTTTAATTTTCAATTTTAGTGATATAATATTAATATGTAAAAATGAAAGGATATAAGATATATGCAAACAAATAAATTAGAAGAAAACAAAGTTATTAAAATGTATGGAAAAGAATGCACACAATCTAAAGAAGAATTTTTAAATAGCTTTAAAATAAATGAAAACGGTTTAAGCATAAATCAAGCTGAAAAAAGACTTCATACCTTTGGATATAACGAGATAAAGCAAGAAAAATCAAAAAAATGGTACAATTATTTTTTTAGTAGTTTATTTAGTCCATTTAATAGTATACTAATGGGAATTGTACTTGTTTTAATATATACAGATATTCTTCTTCCTGAAACTCCAAGTTATGCTAATATTATAGTAATAATAGTTCTAGTATTAGCAAGCACCTTTCTAGAATTTTTTGAAGAATACAGATCTAATAAAGCAGCCGAAAAACTAAAAGAATTAGTTGCAACTACAACAATTGTTTTAAGAGATGGTAAAGAATTTAAAATCCCAATTAAAGAAGTAGTTATTGGCGATATAGTTAAGCTTTCTGCAGGGAGTATGATTCCCGCTGACTTAAGAATTATTAATTCAAAAGATTTATTTGTAAGTCAATCAACACTTACAGGTGAATCAGAAGCGGTAAAAAAATTAGTTGAATCAAATAAAAAAAATGAAGATATTGACAATATTGCTGACCTAGATAATATTTGTTTTATGGGTACAAATGTAATAAGCGGGACCGGCACAGGAGTTGTAATAAAAACTGCAGATTCAACATATTTTGGTAAAATTGCAAAAAACATTACAACAGGTAAACCAAAAACTTCATTTCAAAAAGGAATAGAACAAATTTCTAAATTATTAATTAGATTTATGATATTCTTAATTCCATTAGTTTTTATATTAAACTTTTGGAAACATGATAATCTCACAGCCTTTACCTTTGCAGTTGCAATTGCAATTGGTATTACACCTCTTCTACTTCCTGTAATTCTTTCATCTAGTCTTTCGAAAGGTGCTGTAAGAATGAGTAAAAAGAAAACTATTGTTAAAAAATTAGATTCAATACAAAGTTTAGGTGGAATAAATATATTATGTACTGATAAAACTGGAACTCTAACAGAAGATAAAATTATTTTGGAAAAATACTTAGATATAAAAGGTAATGAAGACACCAGAGTATTAAAACATGCTTTTCTAAATGCATATTTTCAAACAGGCCTAAAAAGTAATATGGATGAAGCTGTAATAACACGAGGACTTGAAGCTGGAATGAACGATTATAAAAAAACATACACTAAAATAGATGAAATCCCTTTCGATTTTTCAAGAAGGAGATTATCTGTTATAGTAACTGATGGTACAAAAAGACAATTAATAACAAAGGGTGCAGTTGAAGAAATTTTAAACATTTGCTCTATGGTTGATTATAAGGGCGAAGTATTTAATATTACTAAAGAAATAAAAGATAATATCAAAAAAATAAGTAAACAACTAAATCAAGAAGGCTTAAGAGTTGTTGCTGTTTGTCAGAAAAATGACATTAATTCAATAAAAAGCTTTGATGTTTCCGCTGAAAAAAATATGGTTTTAATGGGGTTTATAGGCTTTTTAGATCCCCCTAAGGAAAGTGCAAAAGATTCAATTGAACAATTAAACAATGCTGGGGTAAGAGTAATTGTCTTGACTGGAGATAACGCAGAAATTACTAGATGTATATGTAATAAAGTAGGTATTAATTCTGAAAGAATTGTTTCAGGAAGTGAAATAGAAAAACTTTCAGATATGGCAATAATGAGATTACTAAAAAGTACAAATATTTTTGTTAAACTTTCTCCTATTGAAAAAGCAAGAATTGTAAGACTTTTAAAAGAAAATGGAAACGTAGTTGGTTATATGGGTGATGGAATTAATGACAGCCCATCTCTAACAAATTCTGATGTAGGTATATCTGTAGATACAGCAGTTGATATTGCAAAAGAATCTGCTGATATCATATTATTGGAAAAAGATTTAAAAGTATTATTGTCTGGTGTACAAGAAGGAAGAAAAACCTTTGGAAACCTAATGAAATATATAAAAATGGCTGTAAGTTTTAATTTTGGTGAAGTTGTTTCAATTATTATTGCAAGTGTACTACTCCCATTTTTACCTGAAACTCCAATTCAGTTATTATTAGAAAGCTTATTATATGACTTAGGACAATTAACTCTACCATTTGACAATGTAGATAAAGAATATCTGTCAAGCCCAAAACAATTTAATGTAAAGAGCTTATTACACTTTATGCTATTTATGGGACCTCTAAGTTCATTATTTGATTTAATTATATTTGCTTTAATGTGGTTTGGCTTTAATTTAAGAGATTCTGCTACTTTTCAAACAGTTTGGTTTAGTTATAGTATAGTTTCTAATTTAATGGGTATGCATATTATAAGAACAGCTAAAAAGCCATTTATTCAAAGTAATGCTCATAAAACTGTTTATACTTCTTCTATTTTACTTAGTTTGATAGGAGTATTAATACCATTTACATTCTTAGGCAATATGATAGGCTTAGTACCTATAGAATTTAAGTATATATGTCTAATAATTATGGTTCCTATTTTCTATTGTTTTGTTGCATTATTTGCAAAGAAAATTTATATTAAAAAGTTTGGAGAGTGGATTTAATGCTAGTGTAGTAATTATACTATATTAATATATATATTAAACCTATAAACAAAAAACATTGTGATATAATCACAATGTTTTTTGCTTTTATAAAATATTTTTGAAATTATTCAGACATTTCTCCAATATATTTACCATTATATGTTACTAAAGAAATAGATTGATCCTGTTCCATTCCTAAAACTTTCATAGTAACGTTTCCTTTAACTTTATATAAGTTATTTCCTAAGCTTTCTGGTTCTTCAATATTTTTTAAATTAATCTCTACTCCACCAAAAGCTTTGATTATTGACATTGCAGAATCTAAAGATGATTTTGTTGTATCTTTATAGCTGTCAGCTTCTTCATTAGAAATACTATTGTATGCATCAATAAATTTATCTTTATCTCTACCACAATTATTCCATGCCAAAGCTCCTTTAACATCTGTTACATTCATTATTTTATCAGAATTTCCCTCTTTCATTGCTTCAACATATGCATTAAATACATCCTTTGGATTTCCTCCACTTACATTCTTAAATATAAAGAATGCACCAACAGCAAGTGCTATTACTAAAACACATACTAAAATTGCTATACCATGTGTTTTAAAAAAGTTTGGTTTTGTTTCTGTAGTTGTTGTACTAGCTTTTTCAAATTTCTTTTCTGGTTTAGCTTCTTTTGTTTCTGATTTTACTTCTGCCTTAACTTCCTCTTTTACTTCCTCAGCTTTTACTTCTTTTTCTTTGTTTTCATCCATTTTAAATTTCCTCCTAATTTTTAATTTAGATTTAGTATATAAATAAATAATTTTTTAGTCAATACTTTTAGTTAAATTGATGCATTATAAATTTTAACAATTACATCATTTAATATTTTGTCAAATTCATCTTGAGATTGATTAACATTTAAATCTTGTAATAAAGCTCTTGAAAAGCTTGCTATCATTCTATCATTTTTAGCTAGTTTTTCACATGCTGTATCTATATCATACCCACCAGATAAAGCAACTATTCTTACAACACAATCATAATTATATAAATCTAAATATAAATTTTCTTTTGATGGAATAGTAAATTTAAACATTATTTTTAAATTATTATCCCAATTATTTAATTGATTAATTATTTGCTCTTTTAAAATTTCTTCACATAGCTCTTTTTCTGGAGCATTAATATCAACTTCTGGCTCTATTATTGGAACTAAATCATGTTCACAAATAATCTTTGCAACTTCAAATTGTTGTTTAACAATAGCTTTAATTCCTTCTCTATTTGGTTCATATATTACAGAACGCATTTTAGTACCAAAAACATTGCTATCATTTGCTTCTTGTAATTCTTCTTCTAAATTTGGAATATCTTTCATAAGTTTTACACCATTTTGTTCTTCTTGTAGACCTTTATCAACTTTTAAAAATGATACTATTCCTTTTTCATTCCACAAATAATTTGCTGTATATTCATCTCCTATTTTAGAAAGCATTGTTTTTTCAAACAAAATTGCTCCTAATATATGTTCTTTTGTAAAAGATTTACTTGTAAATACTCTTTTTCTCATTTCATGAATTAAGTTGAACATTTCTTCTTCTGTTGAATATTCTGTTTGATTAATTCCATATGCAGCAAGAGTTTTACTACTACTTCCTCCACTTTGGTCAAGTGCAGCTATAAATCCTTTACCATTTTTCATAATTTCTAACATTTTTTCATTCATCGTAAATATCCTTCCTTTCATAAGGCACAAAATAATGCCTTGCTTTATCATTTTTGTTTACATTTCTTATTATATACAAAAAATTCAAATTATAGCAAGAGTTTTTTAAGATTTTTGTGAAATTAAATCATTAACAACTTCTCCTGCTATAATTAGACCTGCAACAGAAGGAACAAACGATATACTTGCAGGAGTTGCTTTATTTGTATTAGATAAATTAATATTTTTGGGTTCTTCTTTTGAATAAACAACTTTTAATTTATCAATATTTCTTGCTTTTAATTCTTTTCTCATTACTTTGGCAAGAGGACATACACTTGTTTTATATATGTCAGATACTTCAAATTTAGTTGGATCAAGTTTATTACCAGTCCCCATACACGAAATAATTGGAATATTTAATTTATTTGCTCTAATCACTAACTCAATTTTAGCAGTAACTGTATCAATTGCATCTACTATGTAATCAATTGAGTTATCTATAATGCCCTCAGTCTCAGGTCTAAAGAATTCTTGATAAATTTTCACATTTGCCTTTGGATTAATACTTAATACTCTTTCTTTTGCTACTTCAACTTTAGGTTTACCAATAGTTTTATGAGTTGCAATTATTTGTCTATTTATATTTGTAATATCCACTTCATCTTTATCTACTAAAATAAAATTGCCAATACCTGCACGTGCTAATCCTTCTAACACATAAGAACCAACCCCACCTAGTCCAAATATTGCAACTGTTGCATTTTTTAATTTATTTACATTTTCTTTTCCAATTAAGCTTTCTGTTCTTAAAAATTGCATTTTGTATCTCCTTATAATTATTAGAAAAATATATTTTTCTAAAATTTAAATTTTTCCTCCACCAACAACAATATCTCCCAAATAAAACACTGCAGATTGACCAGGAGTTATTGCTCTTTGTGGTTCATCAAATATAACTCTTATTTTATCTTCTTCTTGAATAATTTTAGCTTTGGCAGTTTTAGTAGAATATCTTGTTTTAACATCTACTTCAAGACAATCAGCTATTTCATCAAATAATAATAAATTAATATCTTTAACTAATATTTCCTTTTTATATAATTCTTTTTCTTCTCCCACAATTACTTCATTTCTAAGAGCATTAAAGCCAAGAACAAATAAAGGTACTTTATATGCAATTCCAAGTCCTTTTCTTTGTCCAATTGTATAATTATAAAGTCCAGTATGTTCTCCTAATACCTCTCCTTTACTATTTACAATTTTGCCTTTTTTAGGTTTAATATCAGAATTGTTTTCTAAGAATTTTTTATAATTTCCATCAGGCACAAAGCATATATCTTGACTATCTGGCTTATTTGCAACTTGCAAATCATTATCACTTGCTATTTTTCTAATTTGATCTTTTGATTCAAAATCAGCAAGAGGAAATACAACATGTTCAATTAAATCTTTAGGAATATTCCATAATACATAACTTTGGTCTTTATTTCCTGCATTAGATTTTTTAAGTACACATCTACCATATTTTTCACTATATTCAGTTTTTGCATAATGACCAGTTGCGATATAATTGCATCCCAATTCTTTAGCCTTTTCCCACATAAAACCAAACTTCATATATTTATTGCATTCAATACATGGATTTGGTGTTAAACAATTAGAATAACAATCTATAAAATCTTGAATTATGTATTTTTTAAAATCTTCTTTACAATCAAATATAAAATGTGGTATTCCTATTTGATTACACACTTTCTTTGCATCTAAATATGTATTTACATTACAACAACTACTTCCTGCAAAAAGCTCTAAAGTAGTTCCAACAACTTCATATCCTTTTTCTTTTAAAAGCAAAGCAGATACTGAACTATCTACTCCACCACTCATTCCAAGTAAAACTTTTTTATTTTCCATTTATTTCTCCATTCTTCAAACTTAAATTAAGTTTTATAATTAGTAGATAAAATTGTTTCAATCGTATGCCATGCTAAAAGAGCACACTTAACTCTTGCAGGCATATTAGAAACATTTTTAAAAGCAATTGCATCTTCTAATTTTTTTAATTCTTCTTCATCAGTAATTTCACGTTTTATCATTTCTATAAATGTTTTAATAATCTCTTTTGCTTCATCTATAGTTTTGCCTTTTAATGTATCTATCATAATTGATGTAGAAGCTTGAGAAATCGCACATCCATGTCCAGAAAAAGCCATATCTTCAATTATATTACCATTCATTTTTACTTCTAAAGATATTTCATCTCCACAATTTGGATTATGTCCTATTTCACAAAAATCTGCACCGATTAATTTCTTTTTATTATAAGAATTCATACTATGTTCCATTATTAATTCATTATATACATCTGTTAAATCTTCCATATAAAACCTTCCTACTATTGACATTTTTAGAATATGTTTTGCAAATTTTTTTGCTATTTTACAATATATTTTTCAAACATCTTATAAGCCTTATTAAGTCCATAAACAAGCTTATCTATATCCTCTTTTGTATTATAAAAATAAATACTTGCTCTACATGTAGAATCAATACCCATACTTCTTAAAAGTGGTTGTGCACAATGGTTTCCAGAACGAACGCAAACTCCATTACTATCTAAAATACTTGCAACATCATGAGGATGAACTCCTTTAATATTAAATGAAATTACACTTGAATGATGTTTTCTATTTGGTGTAACATATAAGGTTAAATAATCTAATTTACGTAGTTCTTGCAAGGCATAATCTACTATTTCCGCTTCTTTTTGTTGAATCTTATCATATCCAAGGTTTTCGATATAATCAATAGCAGCGCCTAAGCCAATTACACCTTCAACATTTTGCGTTCCAGCTTCAAACTTGTTTGGAAGTGGCGCAAATGTCGTTTCTTGCTCATGTACATATTCTATCATATCTCCACCCATTAAAAAAGGATTCATATTATTTAATAATTGCTTTTTACCATATAGAACTCCAATTCCAAGAGGAGATAACATCTTGTGTCCTGAAAAAGCAAGAAAATCAGCATCTAATTCTTGTACATCAATTTTCATGTGTTGAATACTTTGAGCAGCATCCACTACAACAACTGCACCTTTTTTATGAGCATATTTAATAATTTTTTCAACATTATTAATTGTACCCAAAACATTAGAAATATGTGTTATACCAACAATTTTAGTTTTATCAGTAATTTTACTTTCTATTTCTTCATCAGATAATTCATAATTTTCATTTATATACATATAGTTTAGCTTAGCACCTGTTTTTTTAGCTACATTTTGCCAAGGAACTAAATTAGAATGATGTTCCATTATAGAAAGAACTATTTCATCATCTTTATTTAAATTATCTAATCCATAAGAATATGCAATTAAATTCAAGCTTTCTGTTGCATTTTTAGAAAATATAATTTCTTCTCTATGTTTAGCATTTATGAATTTTGCAATCTTGGTTCTTGTATTTTCGTACATTTCAGTTGCTTCAATGCTTAAAGAATATGCTCCTCTATGAGGATTTGCATTGTAATTCTTATAGAAACTATCAACTGCTTCTAACACTTGTATTGGTTTTTGTGTTGTTGCAGCACTATCTAAATAAGCAATTTTCCTGTTTTCCAATAAAGGAAAATCTTTTATAAATTCATTCATAATAATTTCCTCTCTATCATTGTTTGTTTTATAATGGTTAAATATTAATCCAATCTCAAATCAATTTCTTTACAAACCTTGCACTTTATTTCTTTATTCTTGATATTGTCTAGTATTTTGTTAAAATTAGCTCTAACTAATAGTTTTTGAGCTTCTTTTATATCAAAACCTCTACTCATAATATAGAATAGCTCTTTATCTCCTACTTTTCCTGCAGAAGAACTATGAGCTCCTTCTACATCCTCTTCTGAACACAAAAGCATAGGAAGTGCAATTGATTTTGCTGTATCTGATAAAAGCATACAGTTTTCGTTTTCCTCTCCTTTAGCTTTTTTACAGCCTTTTTTGAAATCAATTGTTCCTTTAAAATTCTTCTTAGCTTTGTCTTTTAAAGCCCCTTGAACTTCGATATTAACCTTTGATTTTTTACCATATAATTCTGCAATATAATTTAAGTCAATTACTTGTTTTTCTTTTCCAATATAAATAGTATTTAGATTATTCTCAGCAAAATCTCCTTGTACGTTAGAATAATAGTTTGTAACTGTGTTTTGCCCTCCAAAATCTACTATTGTATATTCAACATTAACTGATTCTTCAATATTATTATCAATTGTTATAAAATTGTTTGAAATATCACTTAACAAATTAAGTATTACAATTTTTACATTTGAATTCTTTTTAGCATTTAATTTAATTACTCCATTATGATAACACTCTAAATCTTTTATTGCTTCATATTTTATAATTATGGTTGAAGTAGTATCTTCCTTTGCTGTAATATCAATATTTTCAATTAAAGAAGTATTGTTATTATCAAAATTAAAGAACATACTAGTTTCTGTGCTTGTTTTACTATCAACAACTATTTTAAAATTTTGATTAGCATAGTTTTTAACTTCATTAACTAGTTCTTCTCCTAAGCCATATTTTAAATTAATTGGAGTTTTATTGTTTTCAATATTAACCTTAGAAGAATTGTTGATAATCTCTACATTATTAAAATCTGAATTCTCTTTTGAGAATATATCTTCATTTATTTTTATATTATTTATGTTAAAACTCTTAGAAGTTCTAACAGGAGTTTCATTTATAGTTTTATTACTCATTTTCTTTCCTTTTCTCTTTTATATTTTTTGTCTAAATTTTAACGACGTAAGACGAAGTTTATTTTTGAAATTTAGCCTATAGTTCCCTCAAGCTCAAGATTAATCAAATTATTCATTTCAACAGCATATTCTACTGGAAGTTCTTTAGAAATTGGATAAGCAAAGCCTCTAACAATCATAGCCTTTGCGTCTTCTTCTGATATACCTCTACTCATTAAGTAGAAAATTGTTTTATCACTTATTTTTCCAATTTTAGCTTCATGTGAAAATTCAACCTCATCTGTTTGAATGTCATTTACAGGGATTGTGTCTGAAATTGATATATCATCAAGCATTAATGATTCACATGACACAGAAGATTTTGAGCCTTTTGCTTTTGGTGAAATCTTTATTAAAGACCTATATGTGCATTTTCCACCATTTTTTGAAATAGATTTAGCATTTACCACACTTGATGTATTAGGTGCATTGTGTATAGCTTTAAACCCTGTATCTAAGTTTTGGCCTTCACCTGCAAAAGAAATTCCTGTATATTCTGTTTTTGCTCCTTCACCATTTAATTGGCTTAAAGGGTAAAGCATTGATATTTTAGAGCCAAATGAACCTGTTACCCAATCTACTTGTGCATTTTTTCCAATCATTGCTTTTTTAGTATTTAAATTCATCATATTTTTTGACCAGTTTTCAATTGTTGAATATCTTAAATATGCATTATCTTTTACAATCAACTCAACACATCCAGCATGAAGATTCACTTTATTATATTTAGGTGCTGAGCATCCTTCTATAAAATGAAGACTTGCTCCTTCTTCTACTATTATTAAAGTATGTTCAAATTGACCTGATTCTGGCGAATTCAATCTAAAATATGATTGAAGCGGAAAGTCTAGTTTTACATTTTTAGGTACATATACAAATGAACCACCAGACCATACAGCACCATGTAATGCAACAAATTTATGGTCATTTACAGGAACACATTTCATAAAATATTGTTTAACTAAATCTGGATAATCCCTAATTGCTGTTTCCATATCTGTATAAATTACACCTTGTTTTATTAAATCTTCTTTCATGCTGTGATATACAACTTCTGAATCATATTGTGCACCAACTCCTGCTAGAGATTTTCTCTCTGCTTCTGGAATACCAAGCCTATCAAATGTTTTTTTAATATCATCTGGTACTTCATCCCAAGATGTATTTAGTTTTGTTTTTGGTCTTACATATGTTGCAATTTCATCCATATCTAATTCAGATAAATCTGGTCCCCATGTTGGCATTTCTAACTCATTATATACTTCTAATGCTTTTAATCTAAATTCTCTCATCCATTCTGGATCATTTTTTTGTTTTGATATTTCTTCTACTATTTCTTTTGTGATTCCCTTTTGCATTTTAAAATCGTAGTTGTCAGCATTTTTTATGTCGTATATATTTGTGTCTATTTCTTGTATTTGTGTTTTTACCATTTTTAAATCCTTTCTAATTATAAAGTTAAATAAATATTTAAATATATTGTTTATTTTTTATACTCATTATATCCATCATTTTCAATCTTTGTAGCTAGTTCTTGGCTTCCCGTTGTAACTATTTTTCCATCAACTAAAACATGAACATAGTCTACTTTTAAATTGTGTAGTATTTTATTATTGTGAGTAATTATTAAAACAGCATTATTATCATTTTTAAACATTTCAATTCCTTTAGATACTGTTTTAATTGCATCAACGTCAAGTCCTGAATCTGTTTCATCTAGTATTGCAAGTTTTGGATTTAATACAAGCATTTGTAATATTTCATTTTTCTTTTTTTCTCCACCAGAAAATCCAACATTTAAGCTTCTATCCATGTTTTTAGGGTTCATATTTAGTTCTTCCATATATTTTTTTAGTTCATCTTTAAATTGAAAAATCTTAACTGGCTCTCCTGTTATTTTATTTTTTGCATATTTTAAGAAGTTTGTAACAGATATTCCAGGGATTTCTTCTGGCAATTGAAAAGACATAAATAT